>PAPR01000056.1 GCA_002709085.1 Pseudooceanicola sp.
CGCGAGGATGGAGGGGATGTATTTGCCCTTGATCCATGCGCCGCCGCGCGGGTCAAAGACGGCCTTCAGCTCTTCGACCACGAAGGAGACATCGCCACCGCGCCGGAACACCGCCGAGATCATGCGGGTCAGCGCGACGGTCCAGGCGAAATGCTCCATGTTCTTGGAGTTGATGAAAACCTCGAAAGGCCGCCGCCGTCCGCCGACGACAATATCGTTGACCGTCAGATAGATGGCATGTTCGCTGTCGGGCCACTTCAACTTGTAGGTGTTGCCCTCCAAAGCCTGCGGCCGGTCGAGCGGGTCTTGCAGGTGGATAACATCGCCATGCGGCTGGAGGGGAGCGGCGTCGGTGGTGGTGGTGACTTCGGGGGCATCCCGCTCCCCAAAGAGAAGCCAACCGGAGCTGACATCAAGAGCCATAGAAAACTTTGGCGCATGGTCACGCGGAATTTTTCGCTCACCTTTCAACATCTGACCGATATTGCTCTTATTGCCATCGACCATTCGTGCCAATTCAGCAGCCGAAAAACCCTTCCGATTCAGTGCCCACTCAAGCCTTTCTGCCATGGTGGTAAGGTCCGGGAGGTGCTCATCCTTCGGCTTCTCCTCAACCGACAACACACTCCCCGTCACATCGTTCGGACGATAGGTCGTGCAGCCTTTGCAGCCGGAGTCCCAGGCCTCCATGTAGACGTCCTTGAACGCCTCAAAGGAGATATCCTCGGGGCAGTTGATCGTCTTGGAGATCGAGGAATCCACCCATTTCTGCGCCGCCGCCTGCATCTTGACGTGCTCCAGCGGGGGAAGCGTCTGGGCGTTGACGAAATGATCGGGCAAGAGCGCGTCGCCCTTCAGGTCCTTCCACATCTTGACGGCGTAATCGACGACCTTCTCTTCGGTGCGCGAGCCGTCCTTTTGCAGGACCTTGCGGGTGTATTCATAGGCAAAGACCGGCTCGATCCCCGAAGAGACGTTCCCGGCATATAGCGAAATCGTCCCCGTCGGCGCGATTGATGTCAGCAGCGCGTTGCGGATGCCGTGCTCCGCCACCGCCTCGCGCACATCGAGGTCCATCGCCTGCATCGTGCCCGACGCAAGGAAAGCGTCGCGATCAAACAGCGGAAAGGCGCCCTTTTCCTTGGCGAGGTCCACGGAGGCGAGGTAGGAGGCGCGCGCAATCGCCCGCATCCAGGCCTCGGTCTGCGCGGCGGCCTCGTCCGAGCCATATCGCAGCCCCAGCATCAGAAGCGCATCGGCAAGGCCGGTGACGCCCAACCCGATCCGCCGCTTGGCCTCCGCCTCGCGGGCCTGCGCCTCCAGCGGAAAGCGGCTGGCGTCGACCGTGTTGTCCATCATCCGAACGGCGACGCGCACCAGATCGTCCAGCGCTGCGATGTCCAGCGCGGCGATCTCGGTAAAGGGATCCGCCACCAGCCGCGCCAGGTTGACCGAGCCGAGAAGACAGGCGCCATAGGGCGGCAGCGGCTGCTCCCCGCAGGGGTTGGTCGCCGCGATGGTCTCGCAATAGCTGAGGTTGTTGGCGGCATTGATCCGGTCGATAAAGATCACGCCGGGTTCGGCGTAATCATAGGTCGCCTGCATGATCCGGTTCCACAGATCGCGCGCCTCGACCGTGCGGTAGACCTTGCCGTCGAACATCAGATCCCAGGGGCCATCCGCCTTGACCGCGGCCATGAACGGATCCGTCACCAGCACCGACATGTTGAACATGCGCAGCCGGGCCGGGTCGCTCTTCGCCGCAATGAACGATTCAACGTCAGGGTGATCGCACCGCATCGTCGCCATCATCGCGCCGCGTCGCGAACCGGCCGACATGATGGTGCGGCACATCGCATCCCAGACATCCATGAAGGACAGCGGCCCCGAGGCATCCGCCGCCACGCCCTTCACATCTGCGCCCTTGGGCCGGATGGTCGAGAAATCGTAGCCGATCCCGCCGCCCTGTTGCATGGTCAGCGCGGCCTCGCGCAGCATGTCGAATATGCCGCCCATGTTATCGGGCACGGTGCCCATGACGAAACAGTTGAACAGGGTGACATTGCGCCCGGTGCCGGCCCCGGCGGTGATGCGACCGGCGGGCAGATACTTGAAATCCTCCAGTGCGGCGTAGAACTGCTCTTCCCAATGCGCCGGATCATCCTCGACCACCGCCAGCGCGCGCGCGATGCGGCGCCAGCTATCCTCAACGGTGCCATCGATCGGCGCGCCATCGGCGGATTTCAGACGGTATTTCATGTCCCAGACCTGTTCGGCAATCGGGGCGGCAAAGCGGCTCATTCGGGAATCACCTTTACGTGGCAGCGAGGGAGAATACATCTTACACGGCTGGGGTTCATGAGCCAGCCCGTCCGGGACGCCAATAGATGCCCCTCACCGCTTTTGGGTTGCGATTTGGGACTCCTTAAGTATACTATAGATTGACATAATTCAATCAGAAACCACAAAATGTAGATATATGAAGCCGCAAATGACCAGTGTGTCCCACCTCATAAAACTCAGCGTCGGCACTGAAAGCGTCGCGTCATTGGCGACCTGGCAAAAGTCTCGCGCCGCGCTCGCCGCAGATGGCAATCCACGCCACGTGACGCGCATGTTCCCAAAACGCGAAGCCGAAATCCTGAACGGCGGCTCGATCTACTGGGTCATAAAAGGTCAGATACAGGCCCGCCAACGTATCCTGCGGCTGGAGGAGGTGATCGCCAAGGGTGCCCGCCACTGTGCCCTGATCCTCGACCCGGAACTTCACGCCACGGCCACCTCCCTGCGGCGTCCGTTCCAGGGCTGGCGCTACCTCGACCCCAAGGACGCGCCGACCGACCTGCCCCGCACCCGCCTGAACGAAGACGCGCTACCCGCCGACCTCTCCAAAGCGCTGGCAGACATCGGCGTCCTCTAGCGCCGCCCCCGTTCACTTTGGTTTTGAAGATATCCCCGCCGGAGGCCGCGCGACATCAACCAGCCGCGAAGCGCCGGCTATAGCTCACCCGACGAACCGGTTCGCTCAATCAACACCCAGCCGCTGCACCAGCTCGGCCAGAACCGACCGATCAGAATCCGACAACTCTGCCGCGCGCGACCGATAGAGCGTCGCCTGGGATTTCAGGATCAACCCGTCTGCCATGATCTTGAGATGATTGGCGCGCAACGTCTCCCCGGTTGAGGTTATGTCGGCAATCGCCTCGGCGGTCTCGTTCTTCACCGTGCCTTCGGTCGCGCCCTGGCTGTCGACCAACTGGTAATCGGCAACCCCATGATCGCGCAGGAAGTCCCGCACAAGCCGATGATACTTTGTCGCGATGCGCAGACGGAATCCATGCGCCTGACGAAAGGCCGCCGCCGCCGCGTCGAGATCGTCCAGCGTATCCACATCGACCCAGCACCCCGGCACCGCGATGATTAGGTCAGCGTGGCCGAACCCGAGTTCGGCCAGCGGCTCGACCCGCATATCCCAATTCGCCAGTTTCTCGCGGATCAAATCGGTGCCCGTGACCCCCAGATGGATGCGCCCTGCCGCCAAATCGCGCGGAATTTCCGCGGCCGACAGCATCACGAGCTCGACGCCGTCGATCCCGTCCACGCGCCCGGCATACTCACGCTCTGACCCGGACCGGCCAAGGGTGATCCCGCGCTCACCGAACCACTCAAAGGTCTTGTCCATCAGCCGCCCCTTGGACGGCACCCCCAGCTTGACCGTCATGCTGCGCCCTCCAGTTCGACCAGCAGGCCGGGCCGCACGACTCCGCCGACCGCCGGGATCCCGTCAGGCCGACCGGCACCGCGCCCCAACATCCGGGTCAGCGTGTCATACCGCCCGCCCGATGCAACCGGAGGCAGGTCGGGGCGCGCCTCGGCGTAAAACCCAAAGACGAAACCATCGTAGTATTCCATGTGGCTACGTCCGAAGGCGGCCTCGAAATCCAGCGTGGCGATGTCGACACCGCGCGCCGCCAGCGCTTCGCTGCGCGCCGCCACCCGTGTCACCGCAGCCGAGATCGACGGCAAATCCACCGCGATGTCACGCAGGCGGGTCAGCGCGTAGGGCAGCGTCTCGCGCACCGAGAGGATCGCTTCGATCAGCGCGACTTCGCGGTCGGAAATCGCAGGCGTCGCGGCGTCGGCGCGCAGCGCTTCAATGCGGGCTTCGACCTCGCCACGGCTGCGCAACCCGATCTCCGCCCCGACCTCGGCGAAAGGGTCGGCAGCGGCCAGCAAGGCAGCCCTCGTGGGCGCAACCGCGCTGCGACCCGAAAAACGGTCGAGCAGAGATTTGAACCGACGCGGGCGCCAGATGTGGCGTTTCAGGGCGGCCTTGCGCGCCTCACTGGTGTCCAACCCGTCGACGGCCGCCATCAGGATGCCGATGTCGCCGGTCGCCGCGCGCAAGGGAACGCCAGCGGTGGCTTCGCGCACCAGCACAAAGACCTCCGCATCCGCTGCCGCCGGGTCGGCGCCGTCAAAGATCTCCACCCCGACCTGCAGATATTCGTTGGCGCGGACCTCGTCCTCTTCCTGACGGCGAAAGACCTCGCCGGAATAGGTGTAGCGCGCCGGTTCCGCGCCGCCGTCCATGTGCATCTGAACGACCGGCACGGTGAAGTCGGGGCGCATCATCTGTTCGCCGCGCAGCGCGTCGGAGGTCACATAGGCCCGCCCGCGAATGTCCTCACCGTAGAGGTCCAGCAGGGTCGCCGCCGGCAGCAGGATCGGACATTCGACAGGCACCGCGCCCGAGGCCTCGAACCCCGCGCGGAGCCGCGACGCACAGGCCCGCACCTCAGATCGGAACGCGGACGAGCGCCCTTGCCAAGTCGGCATCACGTGTCCCCCGCCAGCAACGCCTTGATATGCGTCACCAGATCGTCGCGCGGAATCTCGGCCTGCGAGGGGCGTTCTTTCCATTCCTCCAAGGTCGCGTTTTCGGCGATCTTTTTGCCCAGCACCAGATCCTTGACCTGCACGACGCCACGGGCCTTTTCATCCGCGCCCTCGATCACGGCCGCCGGCGAATTCCGTTTGTCCGCGTATTTCAACTGGTTGCCAAAGTTCTTCGGGTTGCCCAGGTAGACCTCCGCGCGGATCCCGGCATTGCGCAGCTCTGCCACCATCGCCTGATAATCGGCCATCCGATCGCGATCCATGACCGTGACGACGACGGGGCCGACCGCCTCGCCCCCCATCCGATTTTTTTCGCGCAGCGCGGCCAGCAAACGGTCCACCCCGATCGACACACCGACCGCCGGCACGGATTGGCCGGTAAAGCGCGCGACGAGGTCGTCATACCGCCCGCCCCCGGCAACCGAGCCGAACTGGCGCTTGCGGCCCTTTTTGTCCAAGATTTCAAACGTCAGCTCCGCCTCGAAAACCGGCCCTGTGTAATAGCCGAGACCGCGCACGACGGAGGGGTCGATGCGTATTCTATCGTGGCCATATTGCTGCGCGCCTAGAAGATCGCCAATTTGCGCAAGCTCATCAACGCCTTCTAAGCCTATCAGGGACTCACCAACTAAACCCTTTAATTTAGAGAGCACGGCATAGTTTGCGAGACGGTTCCGTCCTTCTTCACTTTCCATCATCTCACGGATCCGGTGGCCAAAATGCTCGTAGTTGGCGGGGTCAACATCGGTGAAAATTGACCTGAACATGAAACCTGGCTGAGCGCTAAAGGTCCCGTTCTCGAGTTCGAGAATGGCCTCGTCGCGCGCTCCGAGAAAGGACAAGACCTTTGTGATCTGCGCCTCGGTCAGCCCGACGCCGTCGATATAGGCGCCGGAGGCATCCAGCCGCCCCTTGCCCAGCAGTTCGCGCACACCGGCCTCGCCGACCTTGTCGAACTTGTCGATGGTGCGCAAAACATCGGCCTGTTGCGCGGCCTCGGTGACGCCCATGGCGTCGAGCACGCCGTTCAGCACCTTGCGGTTGTTCACCCGGATCAGGTAGTCGCCGCGCGGAATGCCGACGACCTCCATGCAATCCGCCAGCATGGCGCAGATCTCGGCGTCGGCAGCCATGCTCGCCGTGCCGACTGTATCGGCATCGCATTGATAAAACTGACGAAACCGGCCCGGCCCCGGCTTTTCATTGCGCCAAACCGGCCCCATGGCGTATCGTCGATAGGGCGTCGGCAGGTCATTGCGGTGCTGCGCGAAAACACGCGCCAAGGGGGCTGTCAGGTCGTAGCGCAGGGCCAGCCAATCGCCCTTGCCCTCCTCTTCGCCCTCCTGCCAAGCAAAGACGCCTGCGTTCGGTCGATCATGGTCGGGCAGGAATTTCCCCAGGGCCTCGACAGTCTCGACCGCCGCGCTTTCCAGCGCGTCGAAGCCGTAGCGATCGTAGACCTCCGCGATGCGCGACAACATCTCTGCACGCTCGGTCACATCGGTGCCGAAATAGTCGCGGAAACCCTTGGGCGTCGCAGCCTTTGGGCGGGGGGTCTTGGTCTGTTTCGCCATGTCGAAACCTCTGCGCTGACGCTCGCGGCGGGGTCTAGCCCATGCCCCCCTTCACGGCAAGGCCTGCCCGCCGCCCCCTTGCGTCCCGCCGCGCCCCGGCGCACGATGCACGCGCAGAAACACCGCAGGGAACGTCAGGCGTAGCATGAGCGAAATCGAAGAGCGGATGGCCCATCTGGAACGCGCCATCGACGATATGTCGGATGTGATGGCCCGTCAGGCGAACGAGATCGCCCTCCTGACCCGACGCGTGCAGGTCCTGCTGGAACGTGAGAAGGACCGCGACCAATCCGCCGAGGGTGGCGCCGTCTTTGGCGACGAACGCCCGCCGCATTACTGAGGGGCGCGCGTTCCTGCGCGCCTAGATTTCCTCGACCGTCATCACGCCGTTCAGGCTCTTGATCGCGCCCTTGATCTGCGGCGTGACAGGGTAATCCTGACCCGCGTCGATCTCGACCTCGCCCGGCAACCCGGCCCCCATCACGCAAAAGCTGATCGGCCCGCGCGCGACACGCGCCGCCCCCTTGGAGGCGTTTTCAAGCACCTCCGCCACCGCGACCAGCGCCTCGGGCGCTTCGACGAAGATCTTCAGGCCCGTCCCGCCCGCATCGGCGACCACCGTATCCAGCGGCGCGACGCCGCGCGCGAGCAGCTTGAGCTGGTCGCTTTCCATCGTCGCCTCGACCGTGATGACGACCATCGCGCCGGCCTCCATGTGCTCGCGCGAGGCCTCCAACGTGTCGGAGAAGACCGTGCATTCATAGGCCCCGGTCGTGTCAGACGCCTGAAGAAAGGCGAAACGGTTGCCGCGCGCCGATTTACGCTCCTGACGACCCGCGACGATGCCGGCGATCTTGGCAACGAGTGGCCCGCCGAGGGCGAGTTGCGCGACCTGATCCAGCGTCTTGACGTCCTTACGCTTGAGCGCGCCGGCGTAATCGTCCAGCGGATGCCCCGAGAGGTAAAAGCCGATGGCGCGAAATTCCTCGGACAGACGTTCGGCGGGCAGCCAATCCTGCGCCGGTGAAAGCCGTGGTTCGGGCAGGTCCTCGCCCGCGTCGCCGAACAGCGAGACCTGGTCGGAGGTCTTTTGCTGCCAGATCGCGGCGGAATATTGCACCAGCGCGTCGAGGCTGTCGAAGACCCGGCGGCGGTTGGGATCGAGGATGTCGAAAGCCCCGGCGCGCGCCATCATCTCCAGCGGGCGCTTGCCCACACGCTTCAGCTCGACCCGGCGCGCGAAATCGAACAGCGTGACGAATGGCTTGTCGCCGCGCCCCTCGACCACGAGGCGCATCGCGTCGAGACCGACGTTTTTCAGCGCGCCCAAGGCGTAGACCAGCGCGCTGTCGACCACCTTGAACGACGCGCCCGAGCGGTTCACGCAGGGCGGCACATAGGGCAGTTTCAGCGCCTTCTTCACCTCTTCGAAATAGACGGCGAGCTTTTCGGTCAGGTGAATATCGCAGTTCATCACGCCGGCCATGAATTCGACTGGGTGGTTCGCCTTGAGCCATGCGGTCTGGTAGGAGACCACGGCATAGGCCGCCGCGTGGGATTTGTTGAAACCGTAGTTGGCGAACTTTTCCAGAAGGTCGAAAACCTCCGTCGCCTTCTTTTTGTCGACGCCGTTTTCCGCCGCGCCTTTTTCGAACTTGGGACGCTCGGCGTCCATCGCCTCCTTGATCTTCTTGCCCATGGCACGGCGCAAGAGATCCGCGCCGCCCAGACTGTAGCCCGCCATGACCTGCGCGATCTGCATCACCTGTTCCTGATAGACGATAATCCCTTGAGTTTCCTCAAGGATATGGTCAATCAGCGGGTGAACAGACTCGATCTCGCGCAGCCCGTTCTTAACCTCGCAATAGGTCGGAATGTTCTCCATCGGGCCGGGACGGTAGAGCGCGACGAGCGCAACGATATCCTCGATACAGGTCGGCTTCATCCGCTTGAGTGCGTCCATCATGCCCGAGGATTCAACCTGGAACACTGCCACCGTCTTGGCCGCCGCGTAGAGCGAATATGTCTTTTCGTCATCCAGCGGGATCAGGTTGATCTGGTTCTGCGCGCCCTCCGCTGGATCGTATAGCCTCGTCCCGTCCGCCCCGGTGTGCAGGTCACGCCCGCCGGCATGGATCTGTTCTATCGCGTTCTGAATGACGGTCAGTGTCTTCAGCCCGAGAAAGTCGAACTTCACCAGCCCGGCCTGTTCGACCCACTTCATGTTGAACTGGGTCGCGGGCATGTCGGACCGCGGATCCTGATAGAGCGGCACCAGCCGATCCAGGGGGCGATCCCCGATGACCACGCCGGCCGCATGGGTCGAGGCGTTGCGCAACAGCCCCTCGACCTGCATGCCGTATTGCAGCAGGCGGTTCACCACCTCCTCATTGCGGGCCTCCTCGCGCAGACGGTCCTCCTGTGCGAGGGCCTGTTCGATGCTCACGGGTTTCACGCCATCGACGGGAATCATCTTGGACAGGCGGTCGACCTGTCCGTAGGGCATCTGCAAGACACGCCCGATGTCACGCACCGCCGCCTTGGAGAGCAGCGCGCCAAAGGTGATGATCTGCCCGACCTTGTCGCGGCCATATTTCTCTTGAACGTAGCGGATCACTTCCTCACGGCGATCCATGCAGAAATCGATATCGAAGTCCGGCATGGATACCCGCTCGGGGTTAAGAAAGCGTTCAAACAGCAACGAATAGCGCAAAGGGTCCAGATCGGTGATCGTCAGCGCATAGGCCACCAGCGACCCCGCACCCGAACCACGCCCCGGCCCGACGGGAATACCGTTGTCCTTGGACCACTTGATGAAATCCGCAACGATCAGAAAATAGCCGGGAAATCCCATCCCCTCGATTATCTTGAGTTCGAAATCCAGCCGCGCCTGATAGTCCTCAAGCGAGGCGGCGGGCTCGATCACCGCCAGCCTGTCCTGCAATCCAGCCCTGGCCTGACGGCGCAATTCCTCAATCTCGTCATCGGCGAATTTCGGCAGAATCGGATCGCGGCGATAGGCCATGAAAGCGCAGCGGCGCGCGATCTCCACCGTGTTCTCCAGCGCCTCGGGCAGATCGGCGAAGAGGGTCGCCATTTCTTCGGGCGATTTGAAATAATGTTGCGGAGTCAGGCGCCTGCGATCCTGCTGCTGATCGACGTAGGCGCCCTCGGCGATGCAGATCAGCGCGTCATGCGCCTCGAACATCTCTTCTTTGGGGAAATAAACGTCGTTGGTCGCGACCAGCGGCAATTCCATCGCATAGGCCATTTCAACAAAACCGCGCTCGGTCAGGCGTTCGGCCTCGGGCAAACCCTTGTCACCCGGATGGCGCTGCAATTCGACGTAGAGGCGATCCGCGAAAATCCCCTTGAGGCGGTCCAGGTAGGCTTGCGCCGCCGGGCGCTGACCCGCTTGCAACAACATCCCGACCGGACCCTGCGGACCTCCGCTGAGACAGATGACACCTTCGGAAAATTCCGTAAGTTCCTCTAGTGAAACCTGTGGAATTTGCCCCGCCTTGTCGAGGTAAAGGCAGGAGTTCAGCCGCATCAGGTTCTCATAGCCGACCTCGGATTGCGCCAGCAGGACCAGCCCCGCCGGCGACTTTGGCTTGTCCCCCGGCTGCGACGCCAGATAGGTGACGTCGACCTGGCACCCGATGATCGGTTGCACGCCTTCGCCCGCCGCAGTGACGGAAAACTCCAGCGCCGCGAACATGTTATTACTATCGGTCACGGCGACCGCGGGCATCCCGGCGGCCTTGCAGAGGCCGGGTAGCTTTTTCAGCCGGACCGCCCCTTCCAGGAGGGAGTATTCGGTGTGCACGCGCAGGTGAATGAATCGGGGCATATCGGTCATGGCGCAAAGCTAGCGCGGATAGGCCGGGGAACACCAGTTGCAACCGAACCGCTTTCCCCCGATCCTGCGCGTAAAGATGAGGCCCCCATGTCCGACTCTCCCCTGCCCGAAATCCTGCCGCATGGTGCTGACGGCATCCTCCTGCGGCTTGGGCTGAGCGCGCGAGAATCTACCGTCGCGGCAGTGCAGATCCTTCGTGCGGCTATGGAAGACGCCTGCCCGCATGGGGTGGAGGAAATCGCCAGTTCGCTCACCTCCGTCTACCTTCGCTTCGACCCAGCCCGCACCACGCGGGCCGAGGTCTGCGCGACCGCCCAGAGCATCGCGCGAGGCGTGGATCTCAGCGCAACCACCCTGCCCGCCCCGCGCCACCGTTGGACCATTCCGGTTGTTCTGGGCGGCGAACATGGCCCGCATTTCGACGAAATGGTCCGCGCAACCGGCCATAGTGATCAACGCGCACGCGAGGTTTTGCTGTCGGCGCGGCTGCGCGTTCTGGCCATCGGCTTTGCCCCCGGCCTGCCCTACATGGGGTTGCTGCCAGAGGCGTGGGACGTTCCCCGTTTGCGCGACGTCACCCCAAAAGTCCCGGCCTGCGCGCTGGTGGCCGCGGTGCGCCAGCTCATCATCTTCACCAACCCGACGCCGACCGGGTGGCGCCACATCGGACAGACCGCCTTTCACGGCTTTCAGGTGGGGCGCGACCCGGCGACGGCCCTTTCGGCAGGCGATGAAATCCGGCTTGAACAAATGACACCGGCGGATTTGCATGGGCTGCAGACGGACAATCCCGATGGCCTTGGCGGCGCGCGTTGCGAGGTGCTTTCATGACGGGCGGAACGCTGATCCTCCATCGCGCCGGGCCCGGTGTGACGGTGCAGGATGAAGGGCGGCCCTACCGTCTGGCCGAAGGGCTGTCACGCGGCGGGGCCGCGGACCGTCTGGCCTTGATCGAAGCCGCCGCCCTTTTGGGCCTGCATGCCCCGGTGGCCGCACTAGAAATGGCGATGCTGGGATGCGACGTGACCTGCACCGCGCCGACCCGCCTTGCCCTGACCGGCGCGCGCATGGCTGCCGATTTGAACGGCACGTCACTCGCCCCGAACAGCACCTTTTGGATGACCCCGGAGGATCGGTTGAGCATCGGGGCTGCCCGCGCTGGCACCTACAGCTACCTAACCCCCGCAGGCGGTATTCAAACGTCGGAGATCATAGGCAGCCGCGCCGCCCATCTGACCGCAGGCATTGGCAAACCGCTGCAAGCGGGGGACGAATTGCCCATGGGCGAGGATCCCGACCCAAACGCGCCACCCATGATCCTGCGGGTGGAGGACCGCCTGTCGGGTGGCTCGGTGCGCGTGATGCCCGGCCCGCAGAGCGATCTGTTCGACGCGGAGACACGCGCCCGCTTCTTCGCCACTGAGTTCAGGCGCGCGCGGACCGGCAATCGACAAGGCGTGCGCCTCGACGCCGAGGGGCCGCCCTTCACCACGCAGACCGAAACGCTCGCCTCAGACATCATTCAGCCGGGCGACGTGCAGATGACCGGCGATGGCGTGCCCTATGTTTTGCTCAGCGAATGTCAGACCATGGGCGGCTACCCGCGTATCGGCACCGTCATCGCACAGGATCTGGGACGCGTTGCACAGGCCGCCCCCGGCACCTCCCTGCGGTTCGCAGAGGTCAGCGCAGCCGAGGCGGATGCGCTTTGGCGCAGCGAGGCGGACCAGCTTATCGCGCTGCGAAAATCCGTCCAACCGTTGCGGCGCGATCCGCATGACATTCCCGACCTCTTGTCCTACCAATTGATCAGCGGCGTGGTGCGCGGCGACGAACAGGGAGGCACTGGATGAAGACCGTCGATCTGAATGCGGATATGGGAGAAAGCTTTGGCCCATGGATGATGGGCAACGACGCGGCCCTGTTGGACATCGTGACTTCGGCCAACATCGCCTGCGGCTTTCACGCAGGCGACGCCGACGTCATGGCGCGCACCTTCGCCATGGCGCAGTCGCGCGGCGTCGGTTTGGGCGCGCATCCCGGCTTCGCGGACATCCAAGGGTTCGGTCGACGCCGCATCACGCTCTCGACCGAAGAACTCGGCAACCTGATCACTTATCAACTCGGGGCCGCGCAGGCGATGGCGCGGTCCGCGGGCGGAACCCTGCGACACCTGAAATTGCATGGCGCGCTGGCAAACATGGCGTCCGAAGATATCGAACTGGCCCGGACATGCTACGCCGCGGCCGCGCGTCTCCAGCCCGAGATCGTGATCATGACGCTGGCCGGGACCGCCCAGGAGGCCGCCGCAGATGGGTTGGGCCTGAACCGCGCCGGAGAGATTTTTGCCGACCGCGCTTATAGCGACGACGCCACGCTGCTGGATCGCAAGCGCCCCGGCGCGGTGATCCACGACGCCGCCCTCGCCGGGCCGCGCGTCGCAGAGATGGTCCGCGAGGGCGCAATCATCACCGCCAGCGGCAAACGCATATCCACTCGGATCGACACGATCTGCCTCCATGGCGACACGCC
This sequence comes from Pseudooceanicola sp., assembly GCA_002709085.1. GTDB lineage: Bacteria > Pseudomonadota > Alphaproteobacteria > Rhodobacterales > Rhodobacteraceae > Pseudooceanicola. The sequence continues at coordinate 12,868 of PAPR01000056.1, forward strand.
CGAAGCTATTGAAATAGCGGGGTCCGTGAGGAACGCTTTGCAATCGGCAGGCATCACCTTGCGCCGACTCTGAGTGTTCGCAGACAGCCCTGCCAAATATGTGCGCCTCTACCCCGCCAACCATTGTGCCCGTTGCTTAATGGACGACTGCGTGAGAGCAGAACAGAGAAGGCGACGACGGCGGCGTGATCGTGGCGATCGCCCTAACCGCTCATGGAAAGCCGAAAGCCTTGGGACAGTTCAATGATGCGGGGCCACCGCGGTCTCCCGTTTCATTCCCGCTCACCCTGTCCGGACCCGAGGCGCCTGTGATCAGCGTGACCCTTGGTGTCGCCCCTGCGCGACCGGAAACGTGCTTTGCGACAACACGCCTCCGCTGGCATCCACGACCAGCCGAAGCGCGCTTCCCCCGCGATAAAACGTCAACCTCCAGCGCCCCTCATCCTCATCGACACCGGTTTCACTGCGGCTGGTGAGACGACCATTGCGTAGTTCATCCTGAACCAGCTCCGGGGCGAGCGCGAATGCGCGCCCGATCAGTGTCGCATCCACGACGAAGCCATCTTGCGTCACCGTTATCTCATTCATTTTATATGTCCTTCGCATCAAGGCAGGCGGCGACGACACATCGCTCGCAGTGTCATGCGCGCTTTCGCCTCACTGCCGACGCTCAAATAGGTATTTACAGTACCTATTACGAAACCTACGGTTAAGTGGCAATGACCTACGAGGCTGCAAATGACCCAAGCACGACCGACACCGAGCCCCGCTCCGTCGATGCGGCCGGCCATTACCGCGCGTCTTCAGGCCGAAACCGGGCTAGATGAGGACGTCCTGCAAGAGCTTGTCCAACGATTTTACAAAAAGGTGCGTCATGACCCGGACCTCGGTCCCATATTCGCCGCACGTATCAAGGATTGGGAACCGCATCTCGAGCGTATGACGGCCTTCTGGTCCTCCGTCGCCCTCATGACCGGACGCTATCACGGTGCCCCGGTTCCCAAACACGTCGGCTTGCCGATCTCCTGGGACCATTTTGAACGGTGGCTGTCGCTCTTTCGGGAAACGGCACATGAGGTCTGCCCCTCGAACGGCGCCAATCATGTCATTGAACGTGCCGAACGGATCGCCCGGTCGCTGAATATGGCGGTTCAGGAGGCGGCCGGATCGGGTCCGCCAAGATTGGTGTGAGGTCGCGCCATGTCCCACGAACACAAAATATATCTGGAGCGGGTTTACGACGAACCAACTGCTCAAAAAACCGCAAGACTGCTCGTCGACCGGGTCTGGCCCCGTGGGATCGCCAAGGCGGAACTTGCCCATGATGACTGGATCAAGGGGGTCGCGCCGAGCGCGCAGCTTCGCAAATGGTTCGGGCACGACCCCGAGAAATGGGACGAGTTTCGCAACCGTTACCTTCATGAACTGGCAAATAACGAGAAGGCGGTCGCGCGGTGCCTGACCTGGTGTCGGAAAGGGCCGGTGACGCTGCTTTATGGAACGAAGGACCGAGATCACAATCAAGCGGTAGTCCTGAAGGACTATCTTTCACAGCGGCTGAAGGATGGGTCATCGTGATGACTGCTGCGGCGCTCACAAGTGAGGTTAGGAATGGCGTCCACAGCGATTTGCCCGCGAGGTCGAGCGCGCAATGACCGGAAATCCAACTCCCCCATCCGAACCGATCATTCGCAATGTCACAGCAGAGCGTCCCAGCGGCCGTTCCCCCCCCCGCCGGATAGCGCCAAACCATGTCAAACGCCACGCCTTCAGTAGGACACGCGATCGCGCTTTCCGCGCCTTCGATCCGGTGCGGCGGATGCGTGGCGTCGATTGAGGAGGCCCTGAACGCCATTCCCGGTATCGACTCCGCCCGCGATCCTATCCTGGCCCATTTCCCGACGCTTTCTCATATGCGATGCCCCGCTCCGTCAGAATGACATCAAGCGGTATATCGTGGGGTTGCGGAAAAATCGTCGAGAGCCGCGCCGACGCGACACCGACTCCGATGCTGACTGGCCGGGGCGTCAAAGCGGCCAGCGTGCGATCCAGGTCGCCGCTGCCCTGGCCCAGCCAAAAACCCTCCGCATCCCAACCCAAAAGGGGGGCGATGATCACGTCAGGGCGAACCTCGGGGGAGCTCCGGGTCGGGGCGGGAATGGTCCACTGTCCGCGCTCCATTGTTACGTCGGGCGTCCATTCACGGAACACCAGCGGGGCCGCCAAAGTCTCAACCGATGGCAGGGCGATCCGTTGGCCCTGATCGTGCAGCCGTGCCATCAAAGGACGCAGATCGGGTTCGCACCTGATCGGCCAGTAGACCGCGATCGTCTGCGAGGCGGTTACGGCCAAGCGCCCAAGGATTGCCCTTACGCCTTCCAGAAGGGCAGCTGAGATATCCCGGCGCTCATCTTCCGTGAGACCGCTCCGGACAGCGCGAAGCCTGACGCGTTCCGCCTGCCGCCATCTGGCCACGTCGCGCGCTTGCTGCGGATCAACGGCAAGCGGATCAAAGTAGTTCGGGGCGATATCGCCTGCCATACAGGGCGGTGAGGAGAATCCGCCCCGGAACGCAAAGCCGTCATGGTCGGTCATGGGCAACCTCCGTCACGTTCATGATCCCGACATATGTCGCGTTTTTCGGCGTGGCAGGGATCTCCGGTCCTTCTTGTCTTGGCTTATGCCTGCTAATAGGCGGTGTAAATACTTATTCGGGGACCCTAATGCGCCTGACTACCTTCACGGATTATGGCCTTCGCATGTTGATGCGGATGGGCAGCGCTCCAGATCGCGCCTTCTCTACTGCCGAACTGGCAGAGGAGTTCCAGCTTTCCCGCAATCATCTCTCCAAGATCATGCAGCGCCTTGCCAAGGCGAAACTCGTGCGGACACGTCGCGGCGGCGGTGGCGGTGCTACCCTGGCACGGCGGCCCGAAGAGATCCGGCTTGGCGATGTGGTGCGGCTGCTGGAAGAGGGACAGACCCTCGTTGAATGCCTGCAGGCTAACGGTGGCGACTGTACGATTAACGGATGCTGTCGGCTGAAGCCCAAGCTGCGCATTGCCGAGATGGCATTCATCGACGCGCTGAACAGATCGACCCTGGCGGATGTCTCGCTCACCCCGCCGCAATCTGAGTTGAGCCCGACCTGAGTTGGAAGAGACGGGTCCGTTGTAACTTAGCCGGCTCTGGTCTGGGTCGGTGTTTCGTCGATGATGGCGAAGGCAATCGCCACTATGTCCGCATCGCCCGGTTATCAGGCATTTCCTGGGTCTTTCGCATGACATCATGATAGCCCAGACTGCCACTCCCCATCGTCCTTACTGAATGCCCCGGCGGGTCGTTGCCTTCGTTTCGGCATTCTCAATCGCCGCCGTGCTGAGGACCAAAGGACAGCCCATCAGAATTTATGTCAGGCTTCAGTTTCAGAAATGACCGTCGGAATAACCCCTGCTATCCGTCCAGTCGAATCGCAGTGTTCTGCGGATCGTAGGGGCTGTCTTCGGTGACGATGGCATCCCAAAACTCACCAAACATGCGAACCTTGAGCGCCGTTCCGGGAACGGCGAGATCGGGTCGCACATAGCCCATGCCGATGCTCTTGGAAAAGGCAACCGAATAGCCGCCCGAAGTCAACCGGCCCACTTTGGTCTCGCCTGAGTATAGCGCCTCGCGACCCCATGGGTCGGCATCTGTCGGTCCGTCGATCAGCAGCGTGACGCAATTGGTGCGGATGCCGGTCGCCTCCATCGCCGCCTTGCCGTGAAAGGGTTTGGAGACGTCGACAAAACGTGACAGGTCAGCCTCCAGCGGCGTTGCGTCCCGGCCGAGTTCCGTGCCGAAAGCCCGGTAGCTCTTTTCCTGCCGCAGCCAGTTCTGCGCCCGCGCGCCGACGAGTTTGAGGCCATGCGCTTCGCCCGCCGCCATCAACTGGTCATAGAGGTAATTCTGCATCTCTATCGGGTGGTGAAGCTCCCAACCCAGCTCTCCGGTATAGGCCACGCGGATTGCGCGCACCGGGCACATGCCCAACTCGATATCGCGCTGGCTGAGCCACGGGAAACGCTTGTTGGACAGGGCCGTCGCGGGGTCCGCATCGCGCAGGAGGCCGGCGAGCACATCGCGCGTCTTTGGTCCCGCAATGGCGAAGACTCCCCATTGCGTGGTGACGTCATGGCAGGAGATCCAGCCGAAGTCGGCCGTCTTGTCGGCGATCGCCTTTTGCAGGAAATCGCTGTCGTAATCGCTCCACCCGCCGGCGGAGACGAGGTAATAATCATCCTCCGCGAGCCGCACGATTGTGTATTCCGTCCGGGTCGTACCATGCGAGGTCAGCGCGTAGGTCAGATTGATCCGCCCGACCTTGGGCAGCTTGTTACAGGTGAACCAGTCGAGGAAGGCGGTCGCGCCCGGCCCGCTCACCAGATGCTTGGTAAAGGCGGTCGCGTCGATCAGCCCGACGCCTTCGCGGATGGCCTTGGCCTCTTCCACCGCGTATTGCCACCATCCGCCGCGCCGAAAACTGCGTGCGGCCTGGTCGTCGAACCCAGCGGGGGCGAAATAATTCGGCCGCTCCCAGCCGTTGATCTGACCGAACTGCGCGCCGCGCGCCTTTTGCCGGTCATAGGCGGGCGAGGTGCGCAGGGGGCGGGCCGCCGCACGCTCTTCGTCCGGGTGGTGCAGGATATAGACGTGTTCGTAGGCTTCCTCGTTCTTCGTGACGGCATATTCGGTCGTCATCCAGCTGCCGAACCGTTTCGGGTCGAGCGAGGCCATGTCGATCTCTGCTTCGCCCTCGACCATCAGCTGCGCGAGGTAGTGCCCCGCCCCGCCTGCCGCCGTGATTCCAAAGGAAAAGCCTTCGGCCAGCCACATATTTCTCAGGCCCGGCGCAGGACCGATCAGCGGATTGCCATCCGGAGTGTAGCAGATCGGCCCGTTGAAATCGTCCTTCAGCCCGACCTCCTCGGAGGACGGCAGGCGGTGGATCATCGACAGATACTCCTCCTCGATCCGGTCGAGATCCAACGGAAAAAGGTCGGCGCGGAAACTCTCCGGCACACCATAGGGAAAGCGCGCCGGCGCGCCGCGCTCATAGGGGCCGAGGATCCAGCCGCCACGTTCCTCGCGCACATACCATTTCGCGTCGGCATCGCGCAGCACGGGATGTTCCGCGCCGCCCAACTGACGGTAGGCGACGAGGGCGGCGTCGGGTTCGGTCACGATGAACTGATGCTCCACCGGGATCGCCGGCGTCTTGATCCCTAACAGCCGTGCCGTGCGCTGCGCGTGATTGCCGGTGGCCGTGACGACATGCTCTGCAGTGATCGTGATCTGTTCGTCGGACGGCACGAGATTCCCGCCCTTTTCCACCATGCGCGTGCAGCTCACCTGCCAGTGCGACCCGGTCCAATGATAGCCATCCACCTGCAACTTGCGTTCGATGATCACCCCGCGTTGCCGCGCGCCCTTGGCCATCGCCATGGTGACATCCGCCGGGTTGATATAGCCGTCGGTCGGGTGAAAAATCGCACCCTTCAGGTCATCGACGCGGACCAGCGGCCACCGCGCCTTGATCTCTTTGGGCGTCATCCATTCATAGGGCACCTCGGCGGTCTCTGCGGTGGAGGCGTAGAGCATGTATTCGTCCATCCGCGCCTGGGTCTGAGCCATGCGCAGATTGCCGACGATGGAAAACCCGGCGTTCAACCCGGTTTCGGCCTCCAGCGCTTTGTATAATTCGACGGAGTATTTGTGAATATGGGTCGCCGCATAGGACATATTGAACAGCGGCAATAGACCGGCGGCGTGCCATGTCGATCCCGAAGTCAGCTCATCCCGTTCCAGCAGCATCACGTCCCGCCAGCCAGCGCGCGCCAGATGGTACGCGATGGATGTCCCGACGGCCCCTCCCCCGACGACGAGTGCTTTGACTTGGGTTTTCATCAGCGGGAACTCCGATTGGCCTCGTCCCGGTGTATCAGGCGTAGAAACCGGCGCACGGTCCAGCCGACATTCCAAGGGCGGAAAGCGACCTAGCGGCGATTTTTGCCGCCCCCATCGGCACGCGATGGCCTGTCGCCATCGAAAAACTGCCCGCGCCTATTCCCCATAGGCTACGCCTTCGCGCCGGGGGTCCGCCGCGCCGATCAACCCTTCCGGCGTGATCGCGACAGCGTGCAACCCGCTGTTCAAATCCGTGATATTGGTCGGGAAGCCGCGTTCATTCAGCGCCGCCGCGATGCCCTCGGCGGCTGATCCCCTCTCGATATCATAGGTCCCGAAACGGTTGATCGCATGCGGCAGGGAAACCGCCTTTTGCAAATCCATCCCATTGAGATAGCGCCAGACCGCTTCCGCGACATACCCGATGATGCGACTCCCACCCGGAGAGCCGATGACCAGCACCGGCTTGCCCTTCCGCAACACGATAGTTGGCGCCATGGAGGATCGCGGACGCTTGCCCGGCTCCACCCGATTGGCAATTGCAACACCGTCTCGATGCGCGCGAAAGGAAAAATCGGTCAGCTGATTGTTCAACAGGAAACCGCCCGCCATCACCCGTGATCCGAATGCGTTTTCGATACTCGATGTCAGGGACAACGCGTTGCCATATTGATCAACGATGGAGATATGGGTCGTCGACGGCAGGCTGCGCCCCACATGATCAGCCATATTAAGGCTGTGGTCAAAGACAGGCTTGCCCGGCGCGACCTCTTCCAGCGCTCGATCATCGAGGACTGAACCTGCGCGGTCAGTCAGGTACGTCGCGTCCAGCAGGCCCTCAACCGGCACCGGATGATAGTCGCTGTCGGCCACGTAGCGCCCGCGATCCGCGAACACGAGGCGCGAGATATTGCCAAGGCGTATCAAGTGGCCAACATCCGAATTGTCCTCGGTTGCGTGCGCAACCTCAGCGAGCATGCCGAGGATTTGCGCAACCGCGATCCCGCCGGATGACGGTGGTCCCATACCGCAGATCGCATGCTGTGAAACATCGACGCAGACAGGCGCGCGCTCCTTGATTGTGTAGTTGCGCAGGTCCCATTCGCTTAACAATCCCGGTCGCTTGGCGTTCTGGACTGCTCGCGTGATGTCCCGGCCGATTTTGCCGTCGTAAAACGACGAGACGCCTTTCTCCGCAAGGGTTCGCAGGGTTTCAGCGTAGGCCGTGTTGGTCAGGCGGTCGCCCTCTCCTATTGGTGCGCCGCCCGGCAGAAAGTAGGCGGCCGTGTCGGCATGAACGGCCAATCGATCCGCATCCGCAGCGACCATCGCCGCTAGCCGAGCGGACACCGCAAAGCCGTCTTCCCCAAGGTCGATCGCCGGCGCGAGAAGCCGCGCCCATGGCAGGCGACCCCATCTGTCGTGCGCGCCGCGCATCAGCGCCGGCGTGCCCGGTACGCCGACCGACAGTCCGCCGACCACCGCATCAAAGAAGCCGAGCGGTTCGCCGGTCGCATTCTGAAACAACCGGGGCGTCGCATCCATCGGTGCGGTTTCGCGTCCGTCGAGCGAGAAGACTTCGCCCAGTGCAGCATCGAAATACAGTAGGAAACCGCCCCCGCCGAGACCGGAGCTTTGCGGTTCCACCAAGCCGAGCACGGCCTGCACCGAGACCATGGCATCCGCCGCCGTTCCCCCTTGTCGCAAGATGTCCGCGCCAGCGCGCACCGCTTCGGGATGCGCGGCCGAGATCATCCAGTTTGCCGCACGCATAGCGCGACCCTGGGCCTTTGCGTGTTGTGCGGCGCGCACACCGGGATCCGCGCTCCGCGCGGAAAGGTCGGTCGTCAGTTCCGGCGCGATATCGTCGGTCGCCTGCTGCGCCGCGACCGGCCCACAGGACAAAGCAACCGCAAGCGCGAGCGTGAATATCCATCTCAACGAGACATCCTCCATGCTGATTCGCCCTATCATACCTCAGCAAATGATAGCGCTATATTATTCTGCATTGCAGAATTAGCCCCTGAGTTGCGGAAATTTGCGGCAAGAGGTGATCGATAAAGCGTCTTTTTGATCTGTCCCACCCCCTCGCAAGAATATATCAACACGGCTGAGCTGGGCATTCCGAATCCGACTTGCCCGAGTGAAATTTAAAAGGGAGAGACCGCTGATGAAGGTGCTTGTGCCTGTCAAACGCGTGATCGACTACAACGTGAAGGTTCGCGTCAAAGCGGACGGATCGGGCGTCGATCTTGCCAATGTGAAAATGTCGATGAACCCCTTCGACGAAATCGCTGTTGAAGAAGCGATCCGTCTGAAGGAGGCCGGAAAGGCCGAAGAGGTCGTCGTTGTCTCCATCGGGGTTAAGCAATCCCAGGAAACCTTGCGCACGGCGCTGGCCATGGGCGCCGATCGCGCCATTCTGGTGGTCGCGGCGGACGATGTGCACAATGACATCGAACCGCTGGCTGTCGCGAAAATCCTCAAGGGTGTCATCGACGAGGAACAGCCTGGCCTTGTGATCGCCGGCAAACAGGCGATCGACAACGACATGAACGCCACCGGTCAGATGCTGGCGGCCCTCACGGGTTGGGCGCAGGCGACTTTCGCCAACAAGCTCGACATCGAGGGCGACTCGGCCACGGTCACGCGCGAGGTCGATGGCGGTCTTCAGACCATCAAGGTCAAGATGCCCGCGATCATCACCGCAGATCTGCGTCTGAACGAGCCGCGCTACGCCAGCCTTCCCAATATCATGAAGGCCAAGAAAAAGCCGCTGGAAGAGAAATCCGCGGACGACTACGGCGTTGACACATCGCCCCGGCTGGAAATCGTCAAGACCACTGAGCCCGAGGCCCGCAAGGCCGGTGAAATGGTGCCGGACGTCGACACGCTGGTTGCGAAACTCAAAGAGAAGGGGATCGTCTGATGGCTGTTCTTCTACTTGCTGAAATCAATGACGGCGAACTGGCGATGGATGCCACCGCCAAGGCCGTTTCGGGCTGCAAAGCGCTCGGCGACGTGACCATCCTGGCCGCGGGTGCCAAGGCCAAGGACGCGGCTCAGACCGCCGCCACGATTGACGGTGTCGCATCGGTCCTGGTTGTCGAAGACCCGCTTTACAGCCACCGGCTGGCGGAACCCGTTTCGGCGCTGATCGTGTCTTTGGCCGGTGATTATTCGCATATCGTGGCCCCTGCCACGACGGATGCGAAAAACATCATGCCGCGTGTTGCTGCCCTCCTCGATGTGATGATCCTGACGGATGTCACGGCCGTCGTGGATGCGGATACCTTTGAGCGTCCGGTGTATGCCGGTAACGCCATTCAGACCGTAAAGTCGAAAGATGAAAAGAAGGTTATCACCTTCCGGACATCGACATTCGACGCCGCCGGAACCGGCGGGTCCGCGTCTGTCAGCGACACCGCGAAAGCGGAAGACCCCGGTCTGTCGGAATGGCTGGAAGACTCCATGGCCGCCTCTGACCGCCCGGAACTGACCTCGGCCGGTGTGGTCGTGTCCGGTGGCCGCGGCGTCGGGTCGAAGGACGACTTCGCGATCATCGAAAAGCTCGCGGACAAGCTGGGCGCAGCCGTCGGCGCATCGCGCGCGGCCGTCGATTCGGGCTACGCACCGAACGATTGGCAGGTCGGTCAGACCGGCAAGGTCGTCGCACCGGACCTCTACGTCGCGGTCGGCATCTCGGGTGCGATCCAGCACCTCGCCGGGATGAAGGACTCCAAGGTCATCGTCGCGATCAACAAGGACGAAGAGGCCCCGATCTTCCAGGTCGCGGACTACGGCCTTGTGGCAGACTTGTTCACGGCAGTGCCTGAACTGGTTGAAAAGCTGTAAGCTTTCGACGCGGCTACGTGCCCGTCTTTGAATAATGCAGAAGGCCCGTGACTATCGCGGGCCTTTTTCTATGCGACGTCGCGACAGGACCCAGGGATTATGGCGGCCCGGTTTTGACCGACTGGGGCAAAGGCGCAAAGCGCCGCAGGATTGGGGCGAGGTCCGCGGCTGCTTCCTCATACACAGGTGCGCCGAATTGGCTCTGTGCCGCACTTGTCTCCAGTTGCGAGAATACCAGACCCTCTGCGTCGCGCGCTAGCGCCGCGTCCGCGGGGCTCGTCGTAATCACATCGACCACCAACGGCCGGAGGGCGGCGAACATGGCCGCGTCGGCGGTCAGCAGATCGTCGACCCTGACGATTGACGCTTCCGCAGAACTGCCTTTTGCCACGCGTGGTGCAATCCTGTGCAGGATCACCGGCCCGCTGATCCTTGAAATCAACGTCCTCATCCGCGCGCCCCAGGCCTCCTTAAGCTCTGCCTGAATGTCTGCGAAACGCACGGGGGACAAACTGTGCAGGCGTTGCAGCAGATGTCCGGTAAAGTGAAACGGCGTGAAATCGACGTCACGAAAGATCGTTCGCAGCAAGGGCGTGGCTGACAAAAACCTGTCGTTGCGTCTGGGGTGCACGCTGTAAAACCGATTGGACATGTTCTGCAAACTAACGTCCCCCAGGACCGTCACCCGCGCTCGTGCGGTCATGTCCAGAAGCGCCTGATCCTTGAGGTAGAGATCAACGCCCGCATTGACCACGCCAAGGTTGACACAGCGTAACCCGCTCCGCTGCCCGACGAGATCCGGCAAGGGGTCGCGCAGGAATTTTCCATAGACCGATGTGCCACCAAAAAATAGCGCATGCGGTCGAGACAGGTCACAGCGTGGCCCCCGGAACGTCACGCGGGACGCGCCATAGCGGCACGGAGAATAATCGAGGTCTTGCGACCCCATGCGTTGAAAGCTCATCACACTCACCAAATCAAAACACCCAAAGGACGGTGTGACTCCATTTTCTTACCAATCTGCTAAATATGGCATTCACTGCAAATGGTCGGTACTTGCAGGCCCGTTCCGCTTTGGCCACTGTAAGCGACAGCATTTTCTTGGAGGACCGGATGGTAATCGAAACTGTGGGTGTGATCGGGGCGGGACAGATGGGCAATGGCATCGCCCATGTCTTTGCGCTGGCGGGTTATGACGTGCTGATGACCGATATCAAGCAAGAAGCTCTGGACCACGCCACCACGCAGATCGAACGCAATCTCGCGCGTCAGGTCAGTCGTGAGCTGATCACCGAAGAGGCAAAGACCGAGGCCCAGCGGCGCATCAAGACGACGCTGAAGCTGCCCGACCTCGGCCAGAGCGATCTGGTGATCGAGGCCGCAACCGAACGCGAGACGGTCAAGGACGCGATCTTCAAGGAGCTATTGCCCCACCTCAAGCCCGAGACGATCCTGACGTCCAACACCTCCTCCATATCGATCACCCGCCTTGCCAGCCGTACGGACCGACCCGAAAAATTCATGGGGTTTCACTTCATGAACCCGGTGCCGGTGATGCAGCTCGTCGAATTGATCCGCGGTATTGCAACGGACGAACCCACCTACAAGGCTTGTCACGAGGTCGTCGAAAAGCTCGGCAAGACCGCCTCCAGCGCCGAGGATTTCCCCGCCTTCATCGTTAACCGGGTGTTGGTCCCGATGATAAACGAGGCGGTCTACGTGCTGTATGAGGGCGTCGGCAACGTCAAATCTATCGACGAGGCGATGAAGCTGGGCGCCAACCACCCCATGGGGCCGCTGGAGCTGGCGGATTTCATTGGCCTCGACACCTGCCTCGCGATCATGAACGTGTTGCACGACGGTCTGGCGGATACCAAGTATCGCCCCTGCCCGCTGCTGACTAAATATGTCGAGGCCGGCTGGCTTGGCCGAAAGTCAGGACGCGGCTTTTACGACTATCGCGGCGACACGCCGGTGCCGACCCGCTAGCGCCGCAGGACGAACCGACCGGGGCCATGGGCGGCCAGGATCAACAGGCCGCCCGCGATCGCCCAGTTTTTGACCATGATCGTGACCTGCCAGGGATCCGCGCGAAGCTGCCAATGGAAGTAGCTGGTAAAGAGGCAATAGGCGGCCAGCACGAGCGCCCAGGCCCGCACCCTCGGTCCAACAATCAGGCAAATCCCGCCAAAGAGATTGAACAGCGCCACTGCCCAGACCAGCATGCCGGGCAGACCAATTCCCGCGATCATCGCCCTTACCGAGTCAGGGTCCGCGACTTTTTGCGCCGCGCCACCGAGAAACAGTAGCGCGATCAGAACACGGCCCATCAGGTCGGCCCAGTCCCGCATCAGCTGCGTCCAGACGGCAAGACCGAGGCGCTGAAACGACGATCCATCGCATGCACGGCCACGTCGATAGAATCGACCCCCTTGCGGAATATGGCGTCCACGGCGTCGCGTTCTCGCCTCATGCCCGCGCCTCTTTGGCGCGCCCGATGGCTGCACCGACCCCAGTGATCAGGATCGTCCTCACGCATCGCCATCTTCTACAGTCAGTTCCAACGGCGCTGTCGGCGCCGCCATCAGATCGGCGACCCCAAGCGGCGCGGAGGGCTTTGCCAGCCGGTTGCGCACGACCCAGAGCAGCCGGGTCTCCGCCCGCGTGATCGCAACGTAAGCCAGCCGTTTCCACAGCGGTTGACCCGCCTCGACCCGTCCAACCCGAGCGGCAGCGTAGAGATCGGGAGCGAAAACCTGGACGTCGGGCCATTGCGACCCCTGCGCCTTGTGTATCGTCACCGCAGCGCCGTGCAGGAAGGTCGCGCCCATGCGCGCAGCATAGGGGATGAACGGCTCTTCCTCATCCGGCTTCTCGATCTTGACGATCGAGGCGGCAGAGACGCGCGGGCTTTCCGCACCGACCACATGCAGCTTGGAAAAGCCGGGCTTGGAGCCGGGGCCGAGGTAGACCACCTGCGCACCTTTGATGAGGCCGCGCGCCTCGAGGTCCAGCCGTTTCTTGCGATGCTTCGCAGGCAGTTCGATCCCGTCGCAAACCAGCGGCTCCCCCGGCAGAAGGGCATCGAGCGGCGCGCCATGCACCGCCCGGAAGGCATGGATCAGGCGGATCCGGGTCGCGTTGCGCCAGACCAAGACCGGAGAGCGGGCCATCAGATCGACCTCGACCCGCTGGCTCCAGACAACACGCTCATCCGCGCGGGCCTTGTCCTCGATCATCTGCTCAAAGTCCTCGAAGCCGAGGGCCGGATCGGCCAGCGCATGCGCAAGGTCGATGATCGGATTGCCCGCGTCCTGCCGATGCACCCGGTCGAGGTACATGAGGTTCGGCGCAGCCACGCGATCGAAGACCATGCGCCCCGATTGCCCGACCGGGGCCAATTGCGCCGGATCACCGAACAGCAGAAGGGTCGGAAAAATTTCGCGCAGGTCGTCGAACTGCTTGTCATCCAGCATCGAGGCTTCGTCGATCAGGCCCATGTCCAGCGGATCATCCCGCCGCTTCCAGCCGGTGATGAAATCCGAGCCGCGCAGCCCGGCGGTCGCCAGCGCGCCGGGCACCGACTTGTTAGTCTGGTAAAACGCCAGCGCCCGGTCGAGCGCCGCGTCGCTCAACCCTTCGATCTGCGGCCTCTCGCCCTCTCCGGCCAGCCATTCCGCGATCCGCTCGTATTCCGGGTCATAGACGGGCGTGTAGAGGATGCGGTGGATCGTCGTCGCGGGCACGCCGCGCAAGCGCAGAACAGACGCCGCCTTGTTCGTCGGCGCGAGGATCGCGAGGGTCCGTCGCTCACGCGTTTTCTTGGGTTCGTAGTCGCCCGAAATCAGAGTGACGCCAGACTCCTGCGCCGCGCGCGAGATGGCCGACAGCAGCAGCGTCTTGCCCGATCCCGCCTTGCCGGTGACGGCCAGCACCTGCCCCTTGCCAGCGGAGGGCGGACTCACCTCTGAGGCCTCCAGATCGACACCATCCGCGCGCAAGGCCTCGGTGATGCGGTCATAGGCGTCGGCCTGATCGTGCGAATATGTGACGGCGGGCAATGTCATGCGCGGACGCTACCCCGTGCCCGGTTGAAGCGCCAGAGCCTCCGGCGCGGCAGCCCGCTGGATTCAGACGCAAAAGGCCCGCACAAAGCGGGCCTTTCACACATCGATTAAAGATAACTTATTTGCCGGCTTCCAGCACATCCTCGACGGTGCGCAACCCGGTCCGGGGGGCCTGAACCAGCACCGCCATGTTGCCCGGCTTGTGCTCATTGCGCAGCATCTTCATGTGGGCCTGCGGGATTTCCTCCCAGGGGAACACTTCGGACATGCAGGGGTCGAGACGCCGCTCCATCATCAGCCGGTTGGCCGAAGCGGCCTGCTTGAGGTTGGCAAAGTGCGAGCCCTGAAGCCGTTTCTGGTGCATCCACATGTAACGTACGTCAAAGGTGCAGTTGAACCCGGAGGTGCCGGCGCAGATCACCACGATCCCACCCTTCTTGACCACGAGGGTCGAGACGGGGAACGTCGCCTCGCCGGGATGTTCAAAGACCATGTCGACCGACACGCCCTTTCCGGTGATGTCCCAGATCGCCTTGCCGAACTTGCGCGCCTCTTTCATCCAGTCGTTGTATTCGGGCGAATTCACGGTGGGCAGTTGACCCCAGCAGCTGAATTCCTTGCGGTTGATCACGCCCTTGGCGCCCTGGTCCATGACAAACTGACGCTTGCTCTCGTCCGAGATGACGCCAATCGCGTTTGCCCCGGCCGTGTTGGCCAGCTGGATCGCGTAGGAACCGAGGCCCCCGGAGGCACCCCAGACCAGCACGTTCTGGCCCGGCTTCAGCTCGTGCGGGTGGTGACCGAACAACATCCGGTAGGCGGTCGCCAGCGTCAGCGTGTAGCAGGCCGATTCTTCCCAGGTCAGATGCTTGGGACGCGGCATCAACTGCTGGGCCTGAACCCGTGCGAATTGGGCAAAGGACCCGTCGCCGGTCTCATAGCCCCAGATGCGCTGCGTCGGGGAAAACATCGGATCGCCGCCGTTGCATTCCTCGTCGTCGCCATCGTCCTGGTTGCAGTGGATCACCACTTCATCGCCGACCTTCCAGGTTTTGACCTTGTCGCCCACGGCCCAGACGATACCCGAGGCATCGGAACCCGCGATGTGATAATCCTGCTTATGCACGTCGAACGGAGAGATCGGCTCCCCCAGCCCGGCCCAGACACCGTTGTAATTGACCCCTGCGGCCATCACCAGAACCAGCACCTCGTGGCTGTCGATCTGCCAGGTGTCGACGACCTCCTGCTTGAAACTATCGACCGGCTCGCCGTGCCGGTCACGCCGGATCGCCCAAGCATACATCTGTTTGGGGACGTATCCGAGGGGCGGCATTTCGCCGATTTCATAGAGATCTTTCTGAGGCGCGTCGTAGGGCGCGATGCCCGTGTCCGTATCCAGAGCCATTGGAACTTCCTTCTCACTTTTTGCCGCAATGCAGAATCGCGGCCGTCTGACCTAGGGGATATAATTCGCCACGCAATAAAGCAATGCCGAAGGGATCAGTTTTGTAACTTTATGTCCTTCTCGATGGCGACCCCAGGGCGCCAACCGGCTATCAGAGACGAGACCGGCGGCGTATTTACCGATCTTGCGCCGATCTCCCCGAGTCGAGCCAGCGAAATCGTCGCGGCTTTGCTGCATGTGCACGATTACCTGCCGTTTCGAGACGCTTTGTGCTAGAATGGAGAACGTGTCGCCGCGTTGCGGCGAATTGACATCGCCAGATTCTTACATATACCTACAAGCAGACGAAATTAAATTACCCAAACAAATCCGAGGCCCCCGATGACCGAGACCAAGAAAGACCGCCCCTGGCTTTTCCGCACCTACTCGGGGCACTCCACGGCCAAGGCGTCGAACGAACTCTATCGCTCCAACCTGTCGCGCGGGCAGACGGGCCTGTCGGTGGCATTCGATCTGCCGACACAGACGGGTTATGACAGTGATCACGTCCTGGCCAAGGGTGAGGTCGGCAAGGTCGGCGTGCCGATCAGTCACCTCGGCGACATGCGCACTCTCTTCGACCAGATCCCCCTGGCCGAGATGAACACCTCCATGACCATCAACGCAACCGCGCCCTGGTTGCTGTCACTCTATATCGCTGTCGCCGAAGAACAGGGCGCGGACACCAAAGCGCTGCAAGGCACCGTGCAGAACGACCTGATCAAGGAATACCTCAGCCGCGGCACCTATATCTGCCCGCCCAAGCCCAGTTTGAGGATGATCGCCGACGTCGCGGAATATTGCTACCGCGAGGTGCCGAAATGGAACCCGATGAACGTCTGCTCCTACCACCTGCAAGAGGCCGGCGCGACCCCGGAGCAAGAGCTGGCCTACGCGCTGGCCACCGGCATGGCGGTACTGGATGAACTGCGCCCGCGCGTCCCGCCCGAGGATTTCCCGACCGTGGTGGGCCGCATCTCGTTCTTCGTGAACGCGGGCATCCGGTTCGTGACCGAAATGTGCAAGATGCGTGCCTTCGTCGACCTCTGGGACGAGATTTGCGAGACGCGCTACGGAGTCGCCGACCCCAAATTTCGCCGCTTTCGCTACGGCGTGCAGGTCAACTCCCTCGGGCTGACCGAACAGCAGCCGGAAAACAACGTCTACCGCATCCTGATCGAAATGCTGGCCGTGACCCTGTCGAAAAAGGCCCGTGCCCGCGCGGTGCAGCTTCCGGCGTGGAACGAGGCCCTCGGCCTGCCGCGCCCCTGGGACCAACAATGGTCCCTGCGCATGCAGCAGATCATGGCCTATGAGACCGACCTGCTGGAATATGGTGATCTCTTTGACGGCAATCCGGCGGTCGATGCCAAGGTCGATGCGCTCAAGGAAGGCGCGCGCGCCGAACTGGCAAACCTCGAATCCATGGGCGGGGCTGTCGCAAGTATCGAGTACATGAAATCGCGACTCGTCGATTCCAACGCAGAACGGGTCAACCGGATTGAAACCAATGAAACCATCGTCGTCGGCGTCAACAAATGGACCGAGGCCGAGCCCTCCCCCCTGATGGGCGAAGACGGCGGCATCATGACGGTCGACCCTGCGGTCGAAGCCGACCAGATTACCCGCCTCAATCAGTGGCGCGACAGCCGCGACAAGGCGGCGGTCCGATCCGCGCTCGACGCCCTGCGTGAGGCGGCGGCCAAGAACGAAAACATCATGCCCGCCTCCATCGCCGCGGCCAAGGCCGGTGTCACCACCGGCGAATGGGCCGAACAGATGCGCGTGGTGCACGGAGAATATCGCGGACCGACCGGCGTATCCGGTGCTGTCTCCAACAAGACCGAAGGCCTGGACGAGATCCGCGACGCGGTCGATGCCGTCTCGGACAAGCTGGGGCGCCGGCTGAAGTTCGTCATCGGGAAACCCGGCCTCGACGGTCATTCCAACGGCGCCGAACAGATCGCCTTTCGCGCCCGCGATTGCGGCATGGACATCAATTACGATGGCATTCGCCTGACGCCCGAGGACATCGTGACCAGCGCCAAGGACCAATCCGCCCATGTCGTCGGCCTGTCGATCCTTTCAGGCTCTCACCTGCCATTGGTGGAGGAGACAATGAACCGGATGCGCGAGGCCGGGCTGGCCGATGTGCCGGTGGTCGTCGGCGGAATTATTCCCGAAGAGGACGCGCGGCGGCTTCTCGCCATGGGCGTGGCCCGAGTTTACACGCCAAAGGATTTCCAGCTCAATACTATCATGATGGACGTGGTCGCGCTGGTTGACCCGCAAAGCGTCGCTGCCGAATAACCGGCGCAACCGGATAGGTCGACAGGGGCGCTGCCCCTGCCAGGGCAATCTGGCAATCGCCCTGACCCCGGAGTATTTTTGACGAGATGAAGCCGCAACCGCCCGCTTCATCTCGTCCCGAAATACTCTCGCCGGCCGGCGAAACCGCGTCCGAAGGCGCGGCGCGGCGTCATCGTGGACATCGCGGCGGAGTTTTCCGATAGTCTTGGTGAAACCTCGACGGAGTTCATTATGACCATCCACATCGGCGCTACCCCCGGCCAGATCGCTGAAACCGTGCTGATGCCCGGCGATCCCTACCGCGCCAAATGGGCCGCGGAGACCTTTCTGGAGGACGCCGAACTCGTCAACGAGGTGCGCGGCATGCTGGGATTCACCGGCACTTGGCGGGGACATCGCGTGACGATCCAGGGATCGGGGATGGGGATGCCGTCCCTGTCGATCTACGCAAATGAACTGATCCAGGATTACGGCGCACAAACCCTGATCCGCATCGGCTCCTGCGGGGCGATGCAGGATCATGTCGCCATCCGCGATGTGATCCTCGCGATGTCGGCAACGTCGATCTCAACGCCCTCTCTCGGGTTCTTCAAGGAGGTCAATTTTGCGCCAACCGCGAACTTCGATCTGCTTTGCAAGGCCTTCCAAGCGGCTCAGGCCAAAGGCATCACCCCCCATACCGGCGGCATCTATTCCGCCGATGTGTTTTATTCCGAACGCCCCGACCTCGATGACGTCATGCAGCGCCATGGCATCCTCGCGGTCGAGATGGAGGCCGCGGAACTCTATATCCTCGCCGCGCGTCACGGTCGCCGCGCACTGGCCGTGCTGACCGTCTCGGACCACCTCAAGACTCACGAGGCGCTGCCCGCATCCGAACGTGAAAAGAGCTTTGGCGATATGGTGGAAATCGCGCTCGAAGCCGCTTTTTCCTGACATCGACCGAAGGCGAGCTTGGTTCGATCCCCCGCTTCTGTCGGACCGGCTGCAACGCCAATGCGCAATGGCGCAGACCGACCCTGCGTCCTGTCACGTTGAGCCACCCGCATTTAGCTGATCTAGTCCCCCCAAATTCATGACACAGGAGATCCACATGAGCGACGAAACCTACACCCCGCCCGAGGTCTGGACCTGGGACCAGGAAAGCGGTGGACAATTCGCCAGCATCAACCGCCCCATTTCGGGACCGACCCACGACAAGCCGCTCAGCGTCGGCAAACATCCCTTTCAGATATATTCGCTGGCCACGCCGAACGGCCAGAAAGTGACCATCATGCTGGAAGAGCTGCTGGCCGCTGGCCACACGGGCGCGGAATACGACGCCTGGTTCATCAACATCGGGGACGGCGACCAATTCGGGTCAGGTTTTGTCGAGGCCAACCCGAACTCCAAAATTCCCGCCATGGTCGATCATTCCGGCGACACGCCGATCCGCGTCTTTGAATCCGGCAACATCCTGTTCTACCTCGCGGAAAAGTTCGACGCCTTCCTCCCCAAGGACCACGCGGCCCGGACCGAGGCGATGAATTGGCTGTTCTGGCTTCAGGGGGCCGCACCCTACCTGGGCGGCGGCTTCGGACATTTCTACGCCTATGCGCCGTTCAAGATGGAATACCCGATCAACCGCTTCGCGATGGAGGTGAAACGCCAGCTCGACGTCTTGAACAAACATCTCGCCAATAACGAATTCCTCGCGGGGGCGGAGTATTCCATTGCCGACATGGCCACCGCGCCCTGGTACGGGCGGATGGTCACGACAGGCGCTTACGAGGGCCAGACGTTCCTGTCGACGCATGAGTACAAAAACGTGATCCGCTGGGCCGAGACGATCTTTGCCCGCCCCGCCGTCAAACGCGGCCGCATGGTCAATGCCGCGCAGGGCGATCCGTCCGAGCAATTGCGCGAACGCCATGATGCCGGCGATTTCGAAACGCGCACTCAGGACAAGCTCGAAGGTTGATCCTGCGCGATTACACGCGGAAAAACGAAAGGCGCGAGGGTTTCACCTCGCGCCTTTCTCGTTCAACGCATATCGCCCGTGCGGATCAAGCCCCCGTTCAGATGACCGCCACGTCCAGCGGTGGAAACCCGTTGAACCCGACCGAGGCATATGTCGATGTATAGGCGCCGCAGTTCCGAATGATGATCTGGTCACCCGAGCGCAGGCTCAACGGCAGCTCGACCCGGCGCTTTTCGTACAGGACGTCCGCGGAGTCACAGGACGGACCGGCGAGGATACAGGGTCCGGTGGCCTCGTGGTCGCGCGGTGTCAGGAACTGGTAGCGGATCGCCTCATCCATGGTTTCGGCCAGCCCTGAGAACTTGCCGATATCGAGGTAGACCCAACGATGCAGATCGTTGTGCGATTTCTTCGACACCAGCAGAACTTCGGCGGCAATTGCACCCGCTTCGGCGACGAGACCGCGACCCGGCTCAGCCATCACATGTGCTACGTGACCGAACCGCTGCTCGATCAACTCCATCACGCGGGCGGCATAGGCGGTCGGGCGCTGGATCGCTTCACCATAGTAGGCCGGGAAGCCGCCGCCGATGTTGAGAAGGCTCAGCTCATGCCCTGCCTCTTTCGCCGCGGCCCAGGTGGCGGCGACCTGATCCAGGGTCTCGATCCACATCTCGGCCTGCTTGAAAGCCCCACCGGGTCGAGCCCGAGATCGCGCGCCATATCCAGCAGTTCAATCGTCTTGTCACGACCACAGCCGAATTTGCGCGACAGCGGCCAATCCGCTTGGGAGGCATCGACGATCAGGCGGATGTAAATTTGCGCGCCGGGCGCAAATTCCGCGATCTTCTCCAGTTCCTCCTCCGCATCGGCGGCAAAGAGCGTCACGCCCGCATGATAGGCGAATTCGATATCGCGGGCCTTCTTGACCGTGTTCCCGAAGGAGATGTTTTCGGGCCGCGCGCCTAGCGACAGGCACAGCTCCACCTCCGCGCGCGATGCGGCATCGAAGCCCGAGCCAAGCTCAACCAGCCGCTCGATGATCTCGCGTTGCGGATTTGCCTTTACCGCGTAGTGGATGCGGGCGTGACCCAGGCCCGCCTTCAGGGCGTGGAACTGCGCTTCGACGTGATCAACGTCGATGACCAGCGTCGGGCGGTCGAACGTTGTCTGACGGATGTAGGTTTCGACACGGGACTCGCGGCGTGAAAAGTCGAGGGCCGCGAAATCGGCAACGTATGCATTCATGGTCATCTCCAATAGACCCGGCCATATATGACCGCTCACTTCCAAGGGAGACGTAACCGTCGCTGCGTAATCGAAGGGCTGAGCGAGTCAGCCCTTTCGCCAGAGGCGCGTGCGTTGACGTCTGCGTAAGCCCGCATATCGGATCTCTGACGGATTCGTACAAGGGGTAACCGGCCCTAGCGCCGATTTCTTTTGCTTTGCTCAGGCAAATTGGTTGTAGGGCAGATAGTCGACCGCTGGGATGGCGGGTCTCTCATCCACCCAAGGCGTCGGCGTGAAATATTGATACGCGACATTCAGTGCATTCAATGCGGTCTGCGCCTTGTGTAGCGCTTCGCTGTCGGGTTGTGCAATCTTGGTCATCTCGTACCTCATGACATCAGGGTCTCTCCCCTCGTCATAAATGGGAGTGCGTGCCGCGCTCCGGCAGCCCCTTGGCGCGCAATGCCCCATTGCGCTGCGCTCAACGCTCGCCAGCGCATGCACCCTCTCATCGCCTCGACAATCGCGGAAACATCAGGACCGACAGCGTGAAGAGCGCCCCATTGCAGAAAGGGCGGACCCATGGCCCGCCCCTTTCAGATCGTGATACCTGTGAAACCTTGGCACGCGGCTCAGACGCGGCGTTCCACCATCATCTGCTTGATATGCGAAATGGCGGCTGCGGGGTTCAGACCCTTGGGGCAGGTCTTGGCGCAATTCATGATCGTGTGGCAGCGATAGAGCTTGAAGGGATCCTCCAGCTCATCCAGACGCTCGCCGGTCGCCTCATCGCGGCTGTCGATGATCCAGCGGTAGGCGTGCAGCAGCGCGGCTGGTCCGAGGTAGCGATCGCCGTTCCACCAGTAGCTCGGGCAGGAGGTCGAGCAGGATGCGCACATTACGCATTCATACAGCCCGTCGAGCTTTTTGCGATCCTCGATCGACTGACGCCATTCCTTGGCCGGTTTGTTGGTCTTGGTCTCCAGCCACGGCATGATCGAGGCATGCTGCGCGTAGAAATGCGTCAGGTCCGGGATCAGGTCCTTGATCACCGGCAAATGCGGCAGCGGATAGATCGTCACATCGCCCTTGATCTCGTCCAACCCGTAGATGCAGGCCAACGTGTTGATCCCGTCGATCATCATCGCGCAGGAGCCGCAGATCCCCTCGCGGCAGGACCGGCGGAAGGTCAGGGTGGGGTCGATCTCGTTCTTGATCTTGATCAGCGCGTCCAGAACCATCGGGCCGCACTTGTCCATGTCGAGGAAATAGCTGTCGACGCGGGGGTTGTCGCTGTCATCCGGGGACCAGCGATAGATCTTGAACTTCCGGACGTTGGTCGCGCCCTGCGGTTTTGGCCAGGTCTTGCCGATCTGAACTCGCGAGTTCTTGGGAAGCGTCAGTTGTACCATGTCGTCCTCCTCAGAACGTCCGCGCCTTGGGCGCGATTTTCTTCAGGCTGATCCCGCCTTCGTCTTCGGTCGTCAGCGGGTCGGTAATCACGGGGCGATAGCTGAGGTCGACGGCCGTGCCATCAACGCGCGCAATCGAGTGCACCCGCCAGTTTTCGTCGTCGCGGGTCGAGAAATCCTCGTGCGCGTGGGCGCCCCGGCTTTCCTTGCGCGCCTCGGCACCGACGATGGTTGCCAAAGCGTTCGGCATCAGGTTCGACAGCTCCAGCGTTTCCATCAAGTCCGAGTTCCAAACCAGACTGCGATCCGAAACCTTGACGTCAGAGAGTTTGCCAGCAATCTCGGTCATCTTGGTCACGCCCTCCTCCAACGTCTTGGATTCGCGGAAAACGGCAGCGTCGGACTGCATGGTCCGCTGCATCTCCAGCCGCAGGTCGGAGGTCGAGATCCCGCCCTTGGCGTTGCGCAGGGTGTCGAACCGATCAAAGGCTTTGTCGACGGACGCGGTGTTGAGCACCGGCGCCGGGCTTTCCGGGTCCACGACCTTTCCGGCCCGGATCGCAGCGGCGCGGCCAAAGACGACCAGGTCGATCAGGGAGTTAGAGCCCAACCGGTTCGCGCCGTGCACGCTCGCGCAGCCCGCCTCCCCCACGGCCATCAGGCCAGGGACCACGGCGGTCGGATCGCCCTCGGTCGGGTTCAGCACTTCGCCCCAATAGTTCGTCGGGATGCCACCCATGTTGTAATGGACCGTCGGCAGCACCGGGATCGGTTCCTTGGTGACGTCCACACCGGCAAAGATCCTCGCCGATTCCGAGATGCCCGGCAGACGTTCTGCCAGGGCCTCTGCCGGCAGATGGCTGAGGTTCAGGTGAATGTGATCGCTATGCTCACCCACACCGCGACCTTCGCGGATTTCCAGCGTCATAGAGCGCGAGACATAGTCACGCGGTGCCAGATCCTTGTACTGCGGGGCGTAGCGTTCCATGAACCGCTCGCCTTCGGCGTTGGTCAGGTAACCGCCCTCGCCGCGCGCGCCTTCGGTGATCAGACAGCCGGAACCGTAGATGCCGGTCGGGTGGAATTGCACGAACTCCATGTCCTGCAGCGGCAGACCGGCCCGTGCGACCATCCCGCCACCGTCGCCGGTACAGGTATGTGCCGAGGTGGCCGAGAAATAGGCGCGTCCATAGCCGCCCGTCGCCAGCACGACCATCTTGGCGTTGAAGACATGCATCGTGCCGTCGTCCAGCTTCCAGCAGACAACGCCGGTGCACACGCCATCATCGGACATGATAAGGTCGATGGCGAAATATTCGATATAGAATTCCGCGTTGTTCTTCAGCGACTGACCGTAAAGCGTGTGCAGGATCGCATGGCCGGTCCGGTCGGCGGCGGCACAGGTGCGCTGCACTGCGGGACCTTCGCCGAATTCGGTGGTGTGACCGCCAAAGGGACGCTGGTAGATTTTGCCCTCTTCGGTACGCGAGAAGGGCACGCCGTAGTGCTCCAGCTCGTAGACCGCCTTGGGGGCCTCGCGCGTCAGATATTCCATCGCGTCCGTATCGCCCAGCCAGTCCGACCCCTTCACGGTGTCGTACATGTGCCACTGCCAGTGGTCCGGGCCCATGTTGCTGAGAGAGGCGGCAATGCCACCCTGCGCCGCCACGGTATGCGACCGGGTCGGAAAGACCTTGGTCACGCAGGCGGTGCGCAACCCCTGCTCCGCCATGCCGAGCGTGGCGCGAAGACCCGCGCCGCCTGCCCCGACGACGACGACGTCGTATTCATGCGTTTCGTATTCGTAAGCAGCCATCGTGAACCTCGGGTCTTAAAGGGCGAGCCGGATAAGGGCAAAGATACTGACCGCGGCAATCGTATAGGCCAGCAGGGTCACGGCGATGATGGTCAGGCGCCCGGCCAGACCATGCACGTAATCCTCGATCGCCATCTGCGCGCCGTTCTTGAAGTGCATCATGCCGACGGCGAACGTCAGCGCGGCGACAATTGCCGGGAAGGGACGGGAATAATAGGCGACGACCTCTTCGTAGGGTTCGCCGATGATCCAGCCCGTGGTAAAGACGAACAGAGGCACCAGAACGATGAGCGCGATAGAGGACATCTGCATCGACCAGTGATGCTCTGTCCCGGTCTTGGAGGCGCCCATGCCCACGGCACGTTTGCGGTCGGTCAGAAAACGCATGGCTCTCTCCTTACACGATCAGGGCAGTGAGGATGGTCAGCACGATCGACAGACCGATAATGCCCCACCCCAGCTTGTCCGAGGTTTCCATGTCCAGCGCAAAGCCGTTGTCCCACAGCAGGTGGCGACATCCGGCCAGCGAATGGAACCACAAACCGAGCAGCGAGAAGAACATCACGATGTCCCCGACCCAGCTCGTGATCATGTAATCCACGACATCGAAATACCCGACACCCGAGGAGGCGGCCAGCAGCCACCAGGCAATCAGGATAGCCCCGACAATCAGCGCATTACCCGAGATCCTTGTCAGGATAGAGGTAACGGAGTTCAACTGCGGGCGGTAGTACTGCCCCAGCATGAACGGCGACAGCGGGCGATTGCCCCGGTTCACATCAGCCATGAAATCCCCATTCGGTTTTTCCTAGGGCCGACTTCTACCGATTTTTACGCCCTTGTCATCATGACACACCCGCGCAGGTGCAGAAAAAGCGACGTGGCCCGTGGAAAGTTTTACCTATGTGATCACAGTCGCAAATTACGTGATCACAAATGTCAGGGGCAGACCTCGATGCCCGCCGGGCGGAATCGGCGCGGGCATCGTCCTCCCCGCAGAAACCGAGCCGCCCATATATCGCTGCAGCGCCCTCGCATCGGCGCACATCTGCCACGCGATACGCGCGAAGGCCACCGCCCCGCCCCACAATCCGACCCTCGGGTCAGGTCGGGATCAGGGCCCAGTAGTCCAGGTCCAACAATACCTGCGGCAGATATTTGCCATCGTCGCCCCGCAACTCACCGACGGAGCCGTCGTTCACCGCGACCAGCCGCAGTCGGATCGCGCCGACGCCCGGCGCGGAGGTCTCAGCCGTGTCCAGCACCTCGCTCCAGGCCTTGATCGTCTGGCCGCTGAAACAAGGGTTTGCATGCGCGCCGCCGTTCAATCCGACAATCATCTGCGCATTCGCCAGCCCGTTGAAAGACAGCGCCCGCGCCATTGAGATCACGTGCCCGCCGTAAATCAACCGCTGCCCGTCGGGACGGAATGTCGCGTCGAAATGCACCTTGGCCGTGTTTTGCCACAGCCGGGTAGCGATCATGTGCTCGGCTTCCTCTATCGTGACGCCATCGACATGGCCGATGACCTCCCCGACCTCGTAGTCCCCAAGGCGGTGCGCCTCTCCCGCCAGGGTGAAATCGTAACGGGTGAAATCCAGCCCCTTCGGGATCACCAGATCCTCGGGCGCGATGACACTTGCCAGGTCCGGCACGACGACCTCGGGGGCCGAAGCTTCGGTGTCGTTCTTGCGAACCATCACCCAACGGACATATTCCATCA
The DNA here is from genome assembly GCA_002709085.1 of Pseudooceanicola sp. Lineage (GTDB taxonomy): Bacteria > Pseudomonadota > Alphaproteobacteria > Rhodobacterales > Rhodobacteraceae > Pseudooceanicola. The sequence goes on from PAPR01000056.1 coordinate 38,631, forward strand.
CGACCTCGTCGCGCTGGTTCAGCCCTCGGGTACGCACATATACCACCCCTGTCTTGCCGTTGGAGTTCTGCTTCAGCCCGATCACTTCGGACGAGGCACGCAGCGTATCGCCCGGATAGACCGGCTGCAGCCAGCGCCCCTCAGCATAGCCAAGGTTGGCGACCGCGTTCAGCGAAACATCCGGCACCGTCTTGCCAAAGACCACGTGGAAAGCCGCCAGATCGTCAATCGGCGAGGCCGGCAGCCCGCAATCCTGCGCAAATGCGTCGGAGGAATAGAGCGCATGCCGCGCCGGATAAAGCGCATGGTAAAGCGCCCGCTCGCCCCCCGAGACCGTGCGCGGCACGGCGTGGTCGATCACCTGACCGATCGTATAATCCTCGAAAAAGCGTCCCGCGTTCGTCTTGACCATCACAATTCTCCCAACTTCATACCCGGATCATAGGCGCCATCCGCCTGCTTGGTGACCGCCTGCCCGCACCGCATCACCCCGGTCGTCGCGTCGTGCGCATAGGTCGGATCGCCATATAGCTCCCACCCCTTGGCCAGCGCGGCGGTAATCTTGTGACAGAATGCGGACGTGTCGTCCGCCGTCAGGAATCGATAGGCTTTCATGGTAACTCGCTGTGCGTTGCGCCCCGCAGGGATCAGGAAAAGGGTGACAGACCAAAGGCAAAGTGAACGCCGACGATCAGTCCGTAGATCACCAGCGTGATCAAGGCGAGGATCACTTCGCTGCGCAGCCCGCCCGGCGTATAGCCCGCCGGCTGGTGCGGCGAGCGTCCCGCCACAATGACTCCGACGATTGACCAGAACAACAGCCCGCCAAACAGCAGCACAGCGGCCCCGTCGCCGCGCACCAGCAAATGCGAAACCGCCCACAGCCCTGTGCCGAGGAACATCGGATGCCGGATCATGCCGCGCAGACGGCTTTTGGAATGGCCAACGCCAAACATCGCGACCGCGATGAGCATCAGCAGGTTGTTCAGCGGCTTGCCCCATTCGGGCGGTGTATAGACATACCCGGCCTCGGCGGTGCGATAGCCGATCACCATCAAAACGATCGACAGCAGGGCCGTGACCGCCACCAGCCCCTTTGCGGCCTTGTCAGGCATACGAGCGCGCAGGCCGGGGGTCAGGCTCTTCATCAGATGCGGGTAGAACCACAAGACCAGGCCGAGAAAGATCAAAAGCATGGCGAAACCTCCAAAAGGTGAACTGGCGCTACGTTGCCCGCATCACCCCA
>PAPR01000057.1 GCA_002709085.1 Pseudooceanicola sp.
GAGTCCGAGCCCGCCGAGGACCTGCTCGCGTCCGGCGCGACGCTGGAGGAGCTGGCCGCAGATACCGAAATGATGCTCGGCACAGTCGACTGGGCACCGGGCCAAACCGAAGGGATCGCCGCCTACGAGGGGTTTGAGCAGGCTGCCGCCGCATTGCAGGACGGAGACTATCCCGAAATCCAGCAATTGTCCGACGGCGGTATCTTTGCGATGCGCCTGGATGAGACCATCCCCGCCGAACCTTCGCCTTTCGACGAGGTGCGGGATCGCGTCGTTAACATCTGGGAGACCCGCCGCACGATGGAGCGGCTCCGCGACGTTGCCGGCGACTATGTGACCAAGCTGGGCGAAGCGGCGGATTTCAACAGTCTCGGGCTAGAGGTCCAGACTGAAGAAGCGCTGACCCGCCGCGATTCCGTCCTCGGTGCGCCGGACGCCTTTGTCGATCAGGCCTTCCAGATGGAGGCCGGAGACATCGCATTGGTCGACGGCTTTGGCGCGGTGTTGATCCTGCAGGTTGACGAGGTTTTGCCGCCCAATCTTGAGGACCCCGACACAAAGGCGATGCGCGACAGTCTCGAACAGCAGTTGCAATCGTCGATTGCGCAGGACCTCTATCGCGCCTTTGCCGACGATACCCGCACACGCGCCGGGGCCGAGATCGACCAGCAGGCGATCAACGCCATCCACGCCAACTTCCGCTGATTGGCGGGGCGGAGACGGCGTTGCATAGTCCCGCCCCTCCTAATTGCAGCTGATCATAGCCACAATGCCGTCCGCCGACCTTTCGCGCGGCGATCTGCGCCCTAGACTGAGGCCCACATCACACCGGAGAGAGAGATGTCAGACCAGCCCTCGGACACCTGCGACACCGCCCCTCAAGCTGATCAGCCGCTGGTCATCTTCACACCCTCGGGCAAGCGCGGGCGTGTGGCCCCCGGGACCAGCGTGCTCGCGGCGGCGCGTCAGCTTGGCGTCGATCTGGATTCGGTCTGCGGTGGTCGCGGCATCTGCTCCAAATGTCAGGTCACTCCGTCCTATGGCGAGTTCGCCAAACACGGGCTCACGGTGCGTGCCGATGCGCTGAGCGAATGGAACGCGGTCGAGCAGCGCTACGACGACAAGCGCGGTCTGCCGACGGGCCGTCGGCTGGGCTGTCAGGCCTGCGTAAGCGGCGACGTGGTGCTCGACGTGCCGCCCGAAAGTCAGGTGCACCGTCAGGTGATCCGCAAATCCGCGGACACCCGGCCGATGGTGATGGACCCGGCGACGCGGCTCTATTTCGTCGAGGTCGCCGAACCCGACATGCACGAGCCCTCGGGCGATTTCGAACGTCTCGCGCAGGCGCTGGCGCAACAGTGGGAAGTCACAGGCGTCACGGCGGACCCGACCCTGCTGGCCAAGCTGCAAAAGCAGCTGCGCAAGGGCAACTGGCAGGTCACCGTTGCGGTCTATCGCGATCACACCGGCGCGGCACCCCGCATCCTAGACATCTGGCCGGGCCTGCATGAACAGGGACTCTACGGGCTTGCCATCGACCTCGGCTCGACCACGATCGCGGCGCATCTGACAGATCTTGAAACTGGTGAGGTCAAGGCGGCCTCCGGCCTGATGAACCCCCAAATCCGGTTTGGCGAAGACCTGATGTCGCGCGTCTCCTACGTGATGATGAACCCCGGCGGCGAAGCAGAACTGACTGCCGTGGTCCGCACGGCCCTCGCCGATCTGGCCAAAGCGCTGGCGACCGAGGCCGGAATCGACGCCGCGCTGATCGTAGAGACCACGATTGTGTGCAACCCGGTGATGCATCATCTCCTGCTCGGGATCGATCCGACCGAACTGGGTCAAGCGCCCTTTGCCCTCGCGGTGAGCGAGGCGCTCTCCCTGCCCGCGACCGACCTCGACCTCGTTTCCATCAACCCCCGCGCGCGGACCTACCTGCTGCCCTGCATCGCCGGGCATGTCGGAGCCGATGCAGCTGCGGTCGCCCTCGCCACCGCGCCCGAGACCTCGGACGATCTGATGCTGGTCATCGACGTCGGCACCAACGCAGAGATCCTGCTGGGCGACAAATCGCGGGTGCTGGCCTGTTCCTCGCCCACGGGTCCGGCATTCGAGGGGGCGCAGATCTCGTCCGGACAACGCGCGGCGCCCGGCGCCATCGAGCGGGTGGAAATCGACCCGGTTACGAAAGAACCGCGCTTCCGCGTCATCGGGATCGATCTGTGGTCCGACCATGCCGACTTTGCCGCCGCGGTCGCACAGACCGGCGTCACTGGCATCTGCGGCTCCGGCATTATCGAGGCGGTGGCCGAGATGCGCATGGCCGGCCTGGTGGACCCATCGGGACTGATCGGCTCTGCCGCGCAAACCGACACGCAGCGGTCGGAACCCGAGGGGCGCACGCACAGCTACCTGATCCACGACGGCACCGTTGTTGGGGGGCCTCGCATTACGGTGACGCAGGGCGACATCCGCGCGATTCAGCTGGCAAAATCAGCGCTCTACGCCGGTGCGCGACTCTTGATGGACGAACGGGGCGCGGACCGGGTGGACCGAGTGGTGCTTGCCGGGGCCTTTGGCGCGCATATCTCGCCCAAGCACGCCATGGTGCTGGGGATGATTCCCGATGCGCCGCTGGCGAATGTCTCGTCCGCCGGTAACGCAGCCGGCACCGGCGCACGCATGGCGCTGTGCTCAATTGCGGCCCGCGCCCAGATCGAGGCCGGGGTTCGCAATATCACCAAGGTTGAAACGGCCATCGCGCCGCGTTTTCAGGAGCATTTCGTTGCCGCCAATGCCATCCCGCATGCAACCGACCCCTTCCCTGAACTGCTGAGCGTGGTCACCTTGCCTGCCGTGTCCTTCAACGCCGGTGGCGGCGACGGGGCCTCTGGTGGACGGCGTCGCAGGCGGCGGTGATCGGCAGCCTCCGGCGGGGATATTTACCGAAACCAAAGTGATATAGGTCAACGCGGAGACACTTTGGTTTTTCAAATATCCCGGGGAGACCGCAGGTCGGGGCAGCGCCCCGCTTCGATGGTCGTAGGTGCCACGGGCGATCGACCTCGAGGCGCGCGCGCCACTTGACCACGACCGGACCTTGGCCTAGTCGTGTCCTCACCTCGCGGGTGTAGCTCAATGGTAGAGCAGCAGCTTCCCAAGCTGAATACGAGGGTTCGATTCCCTTCACCCGCTCCAAATCCACATCCGGGACCGGATTGCGTGATCTCCAAACTCAACCTTAATCCACGCTTGATCTCGCTGCATCTCGGTCTGATTTTCCTCGGCGCACTCGGCGGGTTAGTCGCGAAATGGCTCGGATTGCCTCTGCCCTTCATTCTGGGCAGCATGTTGATCGTCGCCGTTGCGACGCTGATCTCGGAAAATACGGTCCGAGATCCGGAAAAGGCTTTGTTGCCGCCGGGGTTTCGCTTTAACGAACGGTTCCGCGCGATTTTTATCGGGGCGATCGGCATGGCGATCGGGACGCGAATCACTGTCGATGTGCTGGAGACGCTAGACGCCGCGATTTTCTCGTTCATCGCGCTGACGCTCTTTGTCCCGCTGACCTATTGGGTCAATTACCATATCTTCCGGCGCATCGGCGGCTACGACCATCCGACATCGATGTTCTCCAGCATGCCCGGCGGCCTCTACGAGGCGATCCTTTATGGCGAAAGATATAATGCCGACATGCGATTGCTGACACTCGCGCAGTTCATGCGGATCATCATGGTGGTGACGCTTCTGCCGATCGGCATGTCGATCTATGTCGGGCATCCCGTTGGGTCTTCGGGTGGTCTGAGCCTGTCGGCCAGTGATGCGGGGCTGGAACATATCCCGGCCGCTGCTCTGGTGGTTCTGCTGGGTCTCGTCATTGGCAACCGACTACGGGTCCCGGCAGGTCAATTGCTGGGTCCGCTGATCCTGGGGGCAATTGTCACTCTGTCGGGTCTGGCAGTCCTCGACCTTCCGGCTTGGGTTTTATCGGCGGCGCAGATCGTTATCGGCACCACCCTTGGAACACGCTTCGCCGGCATTCGCCCCATCATGTTGGTTCGGGGCACAGGTTTGGGCTTGCTCAGTGTCGGCGCGATGCTTCTGATCGGCCTTCTGATGGGTCTGGTGCTACATCCCCTGACCGGAGAGGGATTCGATGTCCTGCTGATTTCCTTTGCGCCGGGCGGGGTCACGGAAATGGCGCTGATCGCCTTGTCGCTCAACGCAAATCCGGCCTTTGTGACGCTGCATCACCTTTACCGCATCATCTTGACCGTCGTGTTCCTGAACCACGTCTCCAAACGGGTACAACCCGGCGACTGACACGTTACCCGCCGGCGGATTCAAGCTTTTCTTCCAGCCGCATCCAATCCGCTTCAGCCTTGGCGAGCGCTTGCTGCCGTTCGATCAAGGCCTCGGTGCCCTTGGCGAATTTCGCGGGCTCCTTATTGTAGAGGTCGGGCTGGGCGAGAAAGTCTTCCAGCTTGGCAATTTCGGCCGTCAAACGGTCGATCACATCGGGGAGCCCTTCCAGCCGGTGACGCTCGGTAAAGGTCAGAGGGTCGTCGCCGCGCAAGGAGTCGCCAGTTCCGGCGGCCCCCTTTTCGTTTGCGGTATCGGAGGGTTTGGCACCGTTCTTGACGCTCGACTTCGACGTGCGCGTGTCACTTTGTGTCGCGGCGCGCTCTGCCTTCTGGGCCTGATAATCGCTCCACCCGCCAGCATAGACGGTGGCGCGGCCATGGCCTTCCATTGCGACGGTGGTGGTGGCGACGCGGTCGATGAAGTCGCGGTCGTGGCTGACCAGCAGCACGGTGCCGTCGTAGTCGTCCAGCAGCTCCTGCAAGAGGTCCAGCGTTTCGACGTCCAGATCGTTGGTCGGTTCGTCCAGCACCAGCACGTTGCTTTCGCGCGCCATAAGCTTGGCCAGCAAGAGCCGCGCCTTTTCCCCGCCCGAGAGGGACCGCACCGGCGCGCGCGCCTGACGTTCATCGAAGAGAAATTCCTTGAGGTAACCCACCACATGCTTGGGCTGGCCGCGCACCATCACCTGATCCGCCTGCCCCGAGACGCGCATCTCGCGATCACCGATCAGGTTTTCCCAGAGGCTCTGATCGGGGTCGAGCGCGGCGCGTGACTGATCGAACACCGCCGGCACAAGGTTCGATCCGCGCGTGATGCGCCCCTCGTCGGGGTCGACCTCGCCCATCAGCATCTTGATCAGCGTCGTCTTGCCCACCCCGTTCGGACCGACAAAGGCGACGCGATCACCGCGCATCATGCGGATGTCCAGCCCCTCGACGATCACCTGATCGCCGAACCGTTTGCTCACGCCTTCGGCCTCGACCACCTTGCGGCCCGATTTGGGACCGGAGGCGAAATCCATCGCTGCCGTGCCCTGCCGCCTGATCTGACCCGCCCGGTCGGCGCGCAGATCCTGTAGCGCGCGCACCCGTCCCTGATTGCGCTTGCGCCGGGCCGAGATGCCTTCGACCGCCCATTTTGCCTCGGCCTTGATCTTGCGATCCAGTTTGTGGCGCGCGATGTCCTCATCCGCCCAGACCTTGTCGCGCCAGGCCTCGAAGGCGTCAAAGCCCTGATCCTGACGGCGCACTTCCCCCCGGTCGATCCACAGGGTGCCACGGGCCAGCGCGCGCAGGAAGGCGCGGTCGTGCGAGATGAGGATAAAAGCGGCACGGGTCTGGGCCAATTCGGCCTCAAGCCAGGCGATTGCCTCGATATCGAGATGGTTTGTCGGCTCATCCAGCAGCATCAACTCGGGCGCCTCGGCCATCAACCGGGCCAGCGCGGCGCGACGACGTTCCCCGCCGGAGGCGGTGGTGACGGGGCGGTCGGGGTCGAACTTCAGACCTTCGGAGGCCATCTCGACCCGGTAATGTTCCGCCGGATCGAGTCGCGCGGTTGCGAAATCGCCCAAGGTCTCGAAACCGGCCATGTCCGGTTCCTGCTCCATATAGCCCACACCGGTGCCGGGAGTGACGATGCGCGCGCCACTGTCGGGCTCAACCAACCCGGCCATAACTTTCATCAGGGTCGATTTGCCCGACCCGTTGCGCCCGACCAGCGCCAGCCTGTCTCCGGGCTGGACCACCATCGAGAGGTTGGAAAACACAGGGTCGCCGCCAAAGGTCAGCGCGATGTCGGTGAGTTGGAGAAGCGGTGTACGAGCCATGCGCCTCCGCTACGCTGGCACTCAAGCGGGGTCAAGAGCGCCGCACTGCCACCGGTGCCCAACCCTCGCCCCGCCCGCGTCAGGACAGTGCGATCAGCTCAGCCGTGCCGCTCTTGAGATGAAATCCCCGCCAGGGGATCATGACACTGCCGTTGCGCGCAACAGACGTTTGCGGGCGGGCGGAATGGCGTTGATCTCCAGCCCGGTAAAGACATGCAGCGTGTTCATTTGGCTGTCGACCACCGCGTGGTCGCTGACCCAGCCGCCCATCAACAGATAAGTGCGCAACAGAGGCGGCATCCGCAGCATGGCCTTTCGCGCATCAGGCTTACGGCGTAATTTCTGGGCAAAGCGGAACACCTTGGGCGCCTTGACCGCGGGCAGCCAGCGTTTCGGCGCGAGATGGCGGTGTTTCAACATCGCAAAGGCATCGAGGTATTGCGCTGCGTCCGTGCCGTGAAATGACGAACAGCCAAACAGCATATCGACCCCCTGCTCGTCCACATAGGCCGTCATCGCACCCCAGGCGACACGCAGGACATCGGGATCGCTGATATCGGGATCGATGCAGAACCGGCCCATTTCGACCATCCGACCCTCAAAGGCCTCCAGCGCGGAGAGGTTATAATATTGCGCCGAATAGCTGCGGGCGATCTCTTGTCCGCCAGTCAACGGCAGGATGCGAAAGCAGCAGACGAGATCCCCGTTGCGCTGGTCCTCGACCAGAACATGCAGACAGATACCGTCGAAATCATCTGCATCCAAAGGGGCCTCGGCGCTTTGGAATGCACGGGTGCGCAGGAGTTGTGCGGCCTGAATGTCGGCGACGCCCTCGGCAAAGCGGGCGCGATACCGGCCCTTCTTGAGCGTCAGCATCCGATCTTTCGCGTCAGCATCCCGGCACCTCCCTGAGCGCCTACCATATGGATCCAAGGTAGGTGCCTCCGGGACTAGCCGCAAGATGTATCAGATTGATGACCGAAGCAGACTTACTGAAGGAATCCGCCGGCGGTGAGGTTGCCGAGACTGCCGAGCAATTGCCGGATCAGGCCGTTCGACTGGTCGACGTTATCGGTCACACGGCGCGACAGCATCACCTCACGGCCATCCTGCAATCCATAGCGTTCGATGTTCTGAACCACACCTTCGGGGTCAAAGGACACCGCGACGACTTCCCGCTCAACAACCTTGGGATCGGTTGGCCCCATGTGGCGTATCAGGGAGCGGACGTAATAATAGCCGCCCTCATTCACGACGCCCGAGGTCGAGGGCGCGCCCAGCACCTCTGTCACGGTGTCGCGTGTATCCACGCCAACGGTGATCTGGCTCAGCGCCTCTTCGTCCGGCACATACCCGTGCGAGCGGATGCGTTCCACGCAGGCGGCCAGCGCCAGGATCGCCAGCCCCAGAACCGCAGTCCGGACCGTGCGCGTCGCCCGACGCGTCATACCCTCAATCGCTATGCTCATTCCTGCCCCCTGGGGTGTTCAGTGTACCACGCCCCCTTGTCAGCGACGGGCGCGGCTTTTAACTCGATTACATCAACTTCTTGCTCCGGTTCAAGAAAGGATCACCGTCATGGTCGACGCCAAGCCGCCCCGTCACCTGTTTCGCATCGCCGATCTGAACGATCGCAGCGGTGTGGAATTTGATCTGAGACCGGAGGATTGCACTGAAATTGCGCAACGCCTCGGCCTGATCGACCTTAGAAAACTTCGGTTTCAAGGGCATTTGCGTCCCGAAGGCAGCCGCGGCTGGCGGCTGGAGGCGCATCTCGGCGCGACGGTCGTGCAGCCCTGTGTCGCGACGCTGGCCCCCGTCACCACCCGCCTAGAGGAGAAGATCCTGCGGCGCTACAGCCCGGACTTCGACGCTGCGGAGGCCATGGCGGCAACACAGGCCGACGGCGATGGCGCCCCGATTCCCGAGGATGAAACGCTAGAGCCCCTGCCCGCTGCGGTCGATGTAGCGGAGGTGATGGAAGAGGCGCTGACCCTCACCCTGCCGCTTTATCCGCGCGCATCGGGCGCGGACGCGGGACCAACGCGCTTTGCCGAACCCGGTGTTACCCCGTTGGGTGACGAGGATATGAAGCCCTTTGCCGGTCTCGCTAATCTGCGTGACAAACTGGCCTCTTCGGGCGACAAGGACGACTAGACAAGGCTCGAGACCGCGCGACGGAACGAATCGCTTGCGCTTTGACGGTTGAGGAGTATTTTCGCGCGCTCATCCGATTTGACCTTGAATGCGTGGTGCATCACCGACTATGAGCCTCGCATCAGACGAAACTCGGCCCTGCTACGGGTGAGGCGCAGATCCCTGCGCATCCCGCACCGGGCCCAAGCATAAAGGTTGCGACATGGCTGTCCAACAGAACAAAGTCTCGAAGTCCCGGCGCAACAATCGTCGCGCCCATGACGCACTCGTGGCTGCCAACCCGAACGAATGTCCGTCCTGCGGTGAGCTTAAGCGCCCGCATCACGTCTGCCCGTCTTGCGGCAACTACGCCGACCGCGAAGTGATCGCGATGGCGGACGATGTCGATCTGGACGACGACGCGGCGTAAATTTCACGGACTGGCAAACCCGCATGAGCGACGATAGTCATCAGACGCCAGCGGGACCCTTGACCGGGGCGGTCGCCGACCCGGGACAGACGGGCCCAACCAAATCGGGCCGCATCGTCATCTCCGTGGATGCCATGGGGGGTGATCGCGGTCCGAATGCGGTTGTCGCCGGGATTTCGCGGTCTGCCAAAAAGAACCCTGACATCGCCTTTATCCTGCATGGGCCGAAGGCGGACCTCGCGCGGCTGGTGGGCCGGCGCAAGCATCTGCGTGGGCGATGCGAAATCCGCGATGCCACGGGTGTCGTTCGGATGGAAGACAAGCCCAGCCAGGTGATGCGCCATGGCAAGGACACCTCCATGTGGTCCGCACTGGACTGCGTGCGCGCTGGCGAAGCGACCGTGGCTGTTTCCTGCGGGAACACCGGCGCACTGATGGCGCTGTCGATGATCCGCCTGCGCAAGCTGCCCGGTGTGAACCGTCCAGCAATCGCCGTGCTCTGGCCGTCGCGCAACCCCTCCGGGTTCAATGTCATGCTTGATGTCGGCGCCGATGTGCGCGCGGACGAGCAGGACCTGCTGCAATACGCCCTGATGGGTGCCTCCTATGCCCGTAACGGCATGAAGATCGCCCGCCCCCGGATCGGCCTGCTGAACGTCGGCACCGAAGAGAACAAGGGCCGGGCCGAACTCAAGACCGCCCACGATCTGATCGTGCAGGCCGCCCCCGGAGCACAGTTCGATTTCGTCGGCTTTGTCGAGGGCGGCGATATCCCCGGCGATCGCTGCGATGTCATCGTCACGGACGGTTTCACCGGCAATGTTGCGCTGAAGACCGGCGAAGGCACGGCCAAGCTGATCGGCGACCTGCTGAAAGAGGCTTTCAAGTTCTCTCCACTGTCGCGGTTCGCGGCCTTGCTCGCCCTGACCTCCATGCAACGTCTGCAAAAGCGGATCGACCCCCGACGTGTCAATGGCGGCGTCTTTCTCGGCCTGAACGGCACGGTCGTGAAATCCCATGGCTCCGCCGATGCCACCGGGATCGCGGCGGCGGTGAAATTGGCGTTCCAGCTGGGCCAGAAGGACCTGACGAGCAAGATCAAAGCACGGGTTGCATCCGCAGGCGTCCCGGAACAGGATGCCCCAGAAGAAACCAAGGTGGCAGAATGACAGTCCGCGCCGTACCAACAGGGATCGGGCACTACCTGCCCGATCGCGTGGTCGAAAACAGCGAATTTGAAACCTCGCTCAACACGTCCGATGAATGGATACGGTCCCGTTCCGGCATCGAACGCCGGCACTTTGCGGCCGAGGGTGAGACGACCAGCCAGATGGCGGTCAAGGCGGCGCAAGGCGCGCTGGCCATGGCCGGGCTGAAGCCTGACGACATCGACGCGGTGATCGTGGCGACCTCAACCCCCGATCTGACCTTTCCCTCTGTCGGTACGATGGTGCAGGAGGGGCTCGGCATGACGCGGGGCTTTGCCTTTGACGTGCAGGCGGTCTGCGCCGGGTTCATCTTTGCGCTGGCCAATGCCAACGGGATGATCCTGTCGGGTCAGGCGGAAAAGGTGCTGGTCATCGGGGCCGAGACCTTTTCACGGATCATGGACTGGGACGATCGCGCAACCTGCGTACTCTTCGGCGATGGTGCCGGGGCTCTCGTGCTTGAGGCGCGCTCGGGCTCGGGGCATAGCGATGACCGGGGCATCTTGTCGGTCGATCTCAATTCCGATGGGCGCTACCGCGACATGCTTTACGTCGACGGAGGCGTCTCGACCTCCGGCACGGCGGGCAAGCTGCGCATGCAGGGCAATCCCCTGTTCCGGCAGGCCGTCGAAAAACTGGCGAAGACTGCACATGCCGCGCTCGACAAGGTCAAGCTGGGCAGCGAGGCGGTCGACTGGATCGTGCCGCATCAGGCCAATATCCGCATCATTCAGGGCACCGCCAAGAAGATGGGCGTGCCGATGGACAAGGTTATCGTGACCGTCCAGGATCACGGCAACACCTCTGCCGCCTCGATTCCGCTGGCTTTGTCGGTCGGTGTTGCCGAGGGCAAGGTCAAGCCTGGCGACCTGCTGGTGGCCGAGGCGATCGGCGGCGGATTGGCCTGGGGCGCGGTGGTGATGCGCTGGTAGGCCACGCGCGAGACCGGCCCATTTGACCTGAGGTGCTAAGAAGCGCCGCTCAAGTGGTTGATATTGACTCGTAAAAATCCCCGGCGCAGGATGCCGGAAATGAAGATTGACGCGGCCCGTCAGGGACCGCCATGGGGAGGACTTGCAATGGGCGAGAAGACATTAACGCGGCTGGACCTGAGCGAAGCCGTGTTCCGCGAGGTCGGATTGTCGCGCAACGATTCCTCGCAACTCGTCGAATCTGTTCTGACGCATATGTCCGATGCGCTTGTCGAAGGCGAACAGGTCAAGATTTCCTCCTTCGGGACATTCTCCGTCCGGAACAAGGCCGCCCGCGTCGGTCGCAATCCCAAGACAGGCGAAGAGGTGCCGATCTCGCCGCGTCGCGTTCTGACATTTCGCCCGTCGCACCTGATGAAAGACCGCGTTGCCGAGGGCAACCGCAAGTAAGGGGCTGCCACTGGTATGGCCAAATCCGCCGACGCCTTTCGCACGATTTCCGAAGTCTCGGAGTGGCTGGACACGCCCGCCCATGTTCTGCGCTTCTGGGAGAGCAAGTTCACGCAGGTCAAGCCCGTCAAGCGTGCCGGCGGGCGGCGCTACTACCGCCCCTCCGACATGGAATTACTGGGCGGGATCAAGCGGTTGCTGCATGACGATGGCATGACCATCAAGGGCGTTCAGAAGTTGTTGCGCGACAAGGGGATCGGCCACGTCACCGCGATGTCGCAACCCCTGGATGACGTGACGGCCGCCGTGCGCGACGCAATGGACGGACGCGCGCAAAAAGCCCGTGCCGAGACGCAGGCGGCTGAGGATCAGCCCGCTTCCGCGACGGGTGGTGAGACCGCGCATGTCGCCAATGTGCCAGCCAGCATTCCCACCATGCCGACAGGCGGGAATGAGCGTACGACCCCGCCTTCGTCCTTCGGAATGGCCGAAGGCGCGGCGCCCGCCCCGGCGCAGGGCGATGTGTCGCCGATGCAGGCTAAGGCGTCCGCCATCAGTGCGATTCCACCGATTTCTCACCCCGCCGCGTCTGCGCGTGCGAGCGCGGTTCCCTCCCCCCAAGAGGTGGCCAACACCACTGATGTGCCCTCGCTTTTGGCGACCCTGCTGGCGCGGAATACACCCCTTCCCGAGGTCGCGACCCCCGAGGTGGCGCGTCTGCAAGGGCGTTTGCAGATCTGGCTGGCGCAGCACAGCGCCTGAACAAAGCTCAGGTCTCAAGCCGCCGCGAATTTCTCTGAGCGCCGCGATTGCCCCTTGTCCCCCGTGCGAAATCCGATATGTAGGCCGGACCGTCGGGCTATAGCGCAGCCTGGTAGCGCGTCCGTCTGGGGGACGGAAGGTCGCAGGTTCGAGTCCTGCTAGCCCGACCACTTCATTTCAATTTGTGTTCGACGACGGTACCGCCCTGCGGGGCAGGATGTCACGGTTGGAATCGCGCGCCTGTGGTCGTCGTCGGAGCCTCCGGCGGGAGTATTTCTGACGAGATGAAGCTTGAAGACCTCTGATTGGCGCGCTGTTCGTCGTCGCGTCGTAAGCGCGCGCGCCTTCAGCACTCACCCCTCCTCGGGGTCTCTTTTCATTGCCTTTCCCGCGCAGTAACCTGCCCCGACCCCGCAGGAGGCACCATGACCGGCATCATCCCCAGCCAGCACCTACGTGAGATGATCGCACGCGGCGACATCTCCGGCACGCCAGACATCACCGACGCGCAAATCCAGCCCGCCAGCATTGATCTGCGTCTCGGAACCGTCGCCTACCGGGTGCGCGCATCGTTCCTGTCCGGCGCAAACCGCAGCGTGGCAGAGCGGTTGGCGGAGTTCGAGATGCACCGCATCGACCTTTCCCAAGGTGCCGTGCTGGAAAAGGGCTGCGTCTATGTCGTGCCTCTGATGGAGGCGCTGCGCCTCCCCGGCGGGGTTCAGGCGGTCGCAAATGCCAAAAGCTCAACCGGGCGGCTTGACCTGCTGACCCGCACGATCGTCGACGGCGGAACGGAATTTGACCGGATCCCGAATGGTTACACCGGACCGCTTTACGCCGAGATCTGTCCGCGCAGCTTTTCCGTCCTCGTGCGGCCCGGCATGCGGCTGAACCAGATCAGGTTCCGCGCCGGCGAAGCCCGGTTGAGCGATGACGCCCTGCGCGCCCTGCATCGCAAGGTCCCTCTGGTCGATGGAACGCCTGTTATCGAGGACGGGCTGGGCTTTTCCGTCGATCTGACGGCGGGCGCGGATGACGTGGTCGGGTATCGCGCGAAGCCACATACCGGAGTGATCGATCTTGATCGTGTAAACCACTATGAACCCTCGCAGTTTTGGGATCGTGTTCAGGCGCGAGATGAACAGATTATCCTCGATCCCGGCGCCTTCTATATCCTCGTCAGCCGCGAGGCGGTGACGATTCCACCCGATCACGCCGCCGAAATGGCGCCATACCTAGCCATGGTCGGTGAATTCCGGGTGCATTACGCAGGATTCTTTGACCCCGGGTTCGGCCATGACGCTGCCGGGGGTGCCGGATCGCGCGGTGTGCTGGAGGTGCGCTGTCACGAGGCGCCTTTCGTGCTGGAACATGGTCAGGTTGTCGGACGGCTGGTCTATGAACGCATGGCGGCGGAACCTGAGACGCTCTACGGGGCCGGGATTGCCTCGAACTACCAAGGCCAGGGGTTGAAGCTCGCCAAGCATTTCAAAGCGACCTGACCCGTTTGGTCCTTTGCCAAGGGATCACATCGTAACTATTTGACGGGTTTCAGTAATGTCATCTCGCCCTATTATCCTTCTGACAGCCGCGATCGCGGTCGTGGGCGCCAACTCCATGGTGCTTGCCCCGATAACCGGCGCGGTTTCACGCGACCTCGGCGGGGACCCGGCTGATATCGTGCAGGCGGCGGCCGCTTACGGTGTAACCACGGCGATTTCCGCGATCTTCCTCGCCCCACGCGCCGATGTCATCGGCCCGCACAAGGCGCTTTACCAAGCGGTGATCCTGCTTCTGATCTCCATGCTCGCTTCGGTCGTCTCGCCGAACCTCTGGGCACTGATCGCGGCGCAGGCCTTTAGCGGCATTGGCGCAGGCATGGCGATCCCGGCGATCTATACGCTGGCGCCGCAACTGGGCCCCAAGGGGCAGGAGAAGCGCAGCATGGGATTGGTGCTCTCCGGTTGGACGCTGGCGCTGGTCGGCGGGGTCGCCGCCTCGGGCTTCTTGGCGGAATGGGCGGGCTGGCGATCGGTCTACATGGTTCTGGCGGTCGCTCTCGTCGGCGTATTCATCGCAATGCACCGTATTGATCTGACGGTCGACATGTCCGAGGCGCGCGCGACCTCACCGCTCACGGCCCTCAAGGTGACCGGCATATGGCGTGGATTGTTCGCCGCCGGGATGCTGATGCTGGGGTTCTACGGCACCTACGCCTTTATCGGCGCGCATGTGCACGACGCGCTCGGCCTCGGCACGGACAGCGCGGCGGTGGTGACGCTGTTCTACGGAACCGGCTTTGGCTTGGCCGCCCTGATCGACAAATACGTCGACCGCTTGCCGCAGCGCATGGCGGGCGGGCTGGCCTTCGGTGGACTGACCCTCGTTTACCTCGCGCAGTCGGTCTACGGCGCGGCTTATGTCGCACTCATCGCCACCGCGCTGATCTGGGGCATCGTGCAACACCTGGCGCTTAATTTCGTGGTGTCCCGCCTCGCCGGGCTGGATGCCTCGCAACGCGGCGCGGTGCTGGGGTTGAATTCAGCCGTGACCTACCTGGCCGTGACCGGTGGCGCGCTGGCCTTCCGCCCCGCCTACGAAGCGGGCGGGTTGGCGCTATGCAGCCTCTTGTCCGCGTGCTGCGCGGCGGCGGCGGTGGTGGAGAGCGTAACCGCCTCCGATCCAGCGCCCGCACCTGGGTAGTGGACCGGGCATTCTGGTTTCAAGCGTCGTCGTCGAACATTTCGCCCTGACCCTCGTCGTCATCCTCTGCCTCACTCTCTCCGTGGGGCTCCCCGTCATGTTCTGATAGCCCCGACAAGCCGGGCGGTGGACGGCTCTCCAGCAGACCCGCGGCGCGCAATTCCCGAAGACCGGGGAGATCCCGTGCGGTCTCAAGCCCGAAGTGATCCAGAAAACCGGCCGTGACCACAAAGGTGACGGGGCGGCCGGGCGACATGCGGCGGCGGCCGAAGCGGATCCACTCCATCTCGATCAGCAGATCAATTGTTCCGCGAGAGACGGAAACGCCGCGGATCTCCTCGATCTCAGCGCGCGTGACCGGCTGGTGATAGGCAATGATCGCCAGCGTCTCGATGGCGGCGCGGGACAGTTTGCGGGTTTCGACGGTCTCTCTTTGCAATAGATATCCGAGGTCCGGCGCCGTGCGCATGGCCCAGGCCTCACCGACCCGCACGATCCGCAGCCCGCGTCCCTCGTAATGCGCCATCAGGCTCTGCACCGCAGCCTGAGGCGTGCAGCCATGCGGCATGCGCGCGCTCATATCGGCGATGGTCACAGGTTCGGCCGAGGCGAAAAGGATCGCCTCTACCATCCGCTCCTGCTCCGCGAGAGGCGGTGTTTCGAACAGGGGTTCGGTGGCTGCGTCCACATCATTGCCGGGTTCCGTCGTCGGTTCAGTCATCCGTGCGGTCCCTGCGACGCAATTGAATGGGGGCAAAGGTCTCTGACTGGCGGACCTCCGCATGGCCCTCCTTGACCAGCTCCAGCGCCGCAGCAAAGGTCGCGGCAGTGGCAGAGCGACGGCGCCCCGGATCACTGTCCCAGCCCTGCGGCAAATAGGACAGAATGTCGGTCCATTGCCCGGCGAAACCGATCATCGGGCGCATCCGCTCCAGGGCCTGTTCAAGTGTGAAAACATTGTCACGGTCCATGACATAGGGGCGAAATTCATCGCGCGTGCGGATCCGGGCGTAGGCCTGCATGAGGTCCAGCAGGTTGGCAGAATACTCGATCCGCCTCACCCTCTCGACCCCTTCCGGTATCCCTCGGGCAAAGAAGTCTCGGCCCAGTTGATCGCGCCCCATCAAACGCGCGGCCACATCGCGCATTGCCGACAACCGTTCGAGTTGGAACGCCAGATGGGCCGCCAGATCCTCGCCGGTCGGCCCCTCCTCATCGGGGTCGGGCGGCAGCAACAACCTACTCTTGAGGAACGCGAGCCAGGCCGCCATTACCAGATAGTCAGCGGCCAGTTCGATCCGCAGCTCTTTGGCCTTGTTGACAAAGATCAGGTATTGCTCGGCCAGATGCAGGACCGAGATCCGCAGCATGTCGACCTTCTGCGTCCGCGCGAGGGTCAACAGGATGTCCAGCGGGCCCTCGAATCCATCGACATCCACGATCAGGGCTTCGGCGGCCAACCGTTCGGAGACCGAGACCTTGTCGTCCTGAAAATCGAAGGTGTCTTCAGTCATCGTTCCCGGTATCGCTCCGACCGCTCAAGAGAGCGTCCAGCTTCTCCTGCACGGCTGGAATGTCAACCTCGACACGCACCTCGCGCAGGGCCAGCGCCCGTTCCGCGCGTACCTGTGCCGAAGGCGTCATGCGACCCGCCGCCTCGGCCACTGCCATCCGCTCGGACAGGTCGGCGTTGCACAACAGAACGACATCGCAGCCCGCCGCGAGGGAGTCGCGGGTGCTGTCGGCGAGGCTGCCCTGCAACGCCTTCATCGAGATGTCGTCGGTCATCAGCAATCCGTCGAACCCGATGTCATTGCGGATCACCTGGATCATGCGCGGCGACAGGGTGGCGGGGAGACCGTCGTAAGCCTCGTAGACCACATGCGCGGTCATCGCCATCGGCAGGTCGTTCAGCACCTTGAAGGGCGCGAAATCGACGGTGTTCAAGACATCCTGCGTCGCGGTGACATGCGGCAGGTCGTAGTGGCTGTCAGCGGTGGCGAGCCCATGTCCGGGGATATGTTTCACCACCGGCAGAACGCCGCCCGCCGTCAGGCCCATGGCGACGGCGCGCCCCAATCCTGCGGCCTCCGCCGGGGTCATGCCGTAACAGCGGTCGGTCAGGAAAGCATGGGTGGACTCGCGCGGTACGTCCACCATGGGCGCGCAATTCACGTCGATGCCGTAGCTGCGCAACTCCAGCGCGGTCAGCAGATAACGCAGATACATCGCGCGCGTCGCATTCGCGGGGCCGGCCCTGCGCACGAAGTCCAGCGGCGGCTCCCATTCGCGACCCAGAGGCGGGCGCAGGCGCTGAACCCGGCCGCCTTCCTGATCAATCAGGATCGGAGCGTCGCGTCCGACAGAATTGCGCATATCATCGCAAAGCGCGCGCAATTGATCGCCGTCCTCGATATTGCGCGCAAACAGGATGAACCCGTAGGGGTCCGCGTCCTGAAAGAAGGCCGTTTCATCGGGGCTGAGGCGCAGACCCTCGGCGTCGAGGATCGTCGCGCCAAAGCTCATTTTGACACCACGGGAATGCAGTCGGCGTTTTCCGCCACCAGTGCCGCGCAGAAATAACGCGCCGCGGAAAGGTCATCGAAACCCATTACGCGCAGACGGTAGAACGTGCGCCCGCCACTGGAGGCTTTCTGGATCACGCGCTGCTTGCCGTCCATGTAGTCGCCAAAGCGCGCGGTAAAGCGGTCCCATTCCTTCATCGCCTTTTCGGTGCTGTCATAGGCGCCGAGCTGGGCGAGACGCGTGCCGGGCGTGATCGTCGTGGGATCGACGTCCAAAGAGGGTTGCAAGGCCAAGGGCGCGGCGATCATCGCAGCGGGTCCGGAGGGGCTCGCCACGCCGGGCCGGATCCGGGGCCGCAGGGATCGTGTCGGCAGGTCATCGTTCTGCGGCTGGAACGCGACGGTCTGGATCGTTGCGACCGCTGCCTCTGCCCCGGCCTCTGCCTCTGGTGCCTGGGGCGCGACTTCGGCCTCTGTCACGCTTTCCTGCGCCCGCAGGAGCGCCTTGGCGATGTTGCTGTCGGCGGATGCCGGCGCGATCACCTCGCCGCTCAACGGGTCGGCACCGTCGAGCAGGGCCGCCGTCAGGAGCGCGGTTGGATCATCGGAAGCACCGGCCTCGGGTGCGGCGGTCTCTGCCGTCGTGCCCTGCGCGACGCGGGGTGTGTCCGCCCCGCCCATCATCCCGGCCTCGTCTTCATCCGGTGCGCCGGATGTCGCCATCTCGACCACCCGTGCCTCGGCGGCCAGCATCTCTTCCAGCACGCGACGCGGCTCATCCTCAATCGTAAGGCTCACTGGAGCCGGGGCGAGGATCAGCCGATCGGCTGGCTTTTCTGCAACACCTGAGGCGGCTACTTTGTTCACGGCGAGGCCCATGTTTCCGGCCAGGGTGCCGCCGGGATCGTCCGGCGCGACGCGCATCGGGTCCTGTGCCGCGCGCACCACAGGCACCTCGGAGACGTCGCGCATCACGGTCTGATAACCCCAGATGCCGACACCGACCAACAAGCCGACAGAGGCAAGACCGCCCGCCAGATTAATCAATGTTGCAACGGAAAAAGAAGGGTCCTGCCCGGAACCGACCTGGATTTCTGCCATACTGCCTCACATCCCGCGCATGATCCATGTCGCGGTTTTCCTTGACTGCTCGACCCGGTCGCGGCGGTGCGTTTATCGCATCTCTTCCACGGGGGTTACGCCAAGGATACCAAGACCTGCGGAAATGACAACGGCTGTGGCACGCGCCAGCGCCAATTTCGACTGAGAGGCCGCCGCGCCCGCGTCCTGAAGGAAGCGCAGCTCAGGCTTGTCATTGCCCCGGTTCCACAGGCTGTGAAAATCCGACGCGACCTCGTAGAGGTAAAAGGCGACGCGGTGCGGTTCGTTGCTACGCGCGGCGATCTCGACAAGGCGCGGCCATTCAGCGAGCTTCTTGGCGAGGGTCAGCTCTGCCTCATCCGCGAGACCGGAAAGGTCGGCCGCCCCTAGCGTCGCGTCATCATGCGCAATACCGGCCGCCTCTGCCTTGCGCAGAACAGACCGGACGCGGGCATGGGCGTATTGCACATAGAACACCGGGTTATCGCGGCTCTGCTCCATCACCTTGTTGAAATCGAAATCAAGCGGCGCGTCGTTCTTGCGTGTCAGCATGACGAAACGGGTGACGTCGGGACCAACCTCTTCCACCACGTCAGCGAGGGTGATGAAGGTCCCTGCCCGCTTGGACATCTTGAAGGGTTCGCCGTTCTTGAACAGCTTGACCAGTTGGCACAGCTTGATGTCGAGCGGGACCTTGCCATCGGACAGCGCGCTGACGGCGGCCTTCATCCGTTTGACGTAGCCACCGTGATCCGCGCCAAAGACGTCGATCAAGAGGTCATAGCCGCGGCTGATCTTGTCATAATGATAGGCGATATCGGGCGCGAAATAGGTCCAGGCACCATCGGATTTCATGATAGGACGGTCCACATCGTCGCCATGATCGGTGGACTTGAACAGGGTCTGTTCGCGCGGCTCCCAATCCTCGGGCACCTTGCCCTTGGGCGGTTCCAGAACGCCGGAATAGATCAGCCCCTTGGCGTCGAGAGCGGCGATCGCATCCTCGATCCGGCCCGTGCCATAGAGCGACTTTTCCGAAAAGAAGTGGTCCATCTTCACGCCGAGACGCGCCAGATCGGCCCGGATCAAATCCATCATGGCCTCGGTGGCAAAGGCGCGCACCTCGGCCAGCCAGACATCCTCGGGCTGATCGACATAGGCGTCGCCGACGCGATCCTTGAGCGTTTCGCCGACCGCGATCAGGTAGTCGCCGGGATAGGTGCCGTTTTCAAAGACGACCTCCTGCCCGTGCGCCTCAAGATAACGCAGATAGACCGACCGGGCGAGCACATCGACCTGCGCGCCACCGTCGTTGATGTAGTATTCGCGCGTGACGTCGTACCCGGCGTAATCGAGCAGAGAGGCCAGCGCATCGCCAAAGACAGCGCCCCGCGTATGGCCGACATGCAGCGGACCGGTCGGGTTGGCCGAGACGTATTCGACGTTAACCTTCAGCCCCTCACCCAATTCAGAACGACCGTACTGCGTCCCCTGCCCGAGAACCGCGCGCACGGTCTCTGCCCAGACTGCGGGATCGAGGCGCAGGTTCAAAAACCCCGGCCCGGCGACCTCTGCGCTGGTGATGCGCGGATCGTCTGCCAGCCGCGCCGCGAGCGCCTCGGCGATATCGCGCGGTTTCATCCCGGCGGGCTTGGCCAGAACCATCGCGGCATTGGTCGCCATGTCTCCGTGGCCCGGATCGCGCGGCGGTTCGACCGTGACATTGGCGAAATCCAGCGCCTCGGGCAGCGCGCCATCGGTTTGCATGGCGCCGAGCGCCTCCAGCACGGTGGCGCGAATATCGGCGAAAAGGTTCATCGGGACCGGTCCTTTCTGATGGCGCGGGTCTTGTGCGGCGGGTTTATCACGGCGGCGGGTCGCGTCAACGCCAAGGCGGCGCGTGAGAGACACGCCAGACCGCAGACGCAGAGCGGCAGCCTCAGCCCGCAGTCAAGTCAGCTCGCCGAAGGCCCTTCCTTCGCCGGATCGTCCGTCAGGGCCCGTTGCGCGTTCACCTTCGCTTCGGCGTCGGCCCTCGGTGGTGAGAGGTGGATCAACTGCATGTCCTCCGTGCCCTTCAGGTTCTCGCCAGTGTGAAGGATGCGCAAATCCTCGCCCTTGCGCTGCGCGGCCACCAGCATGCTGTCGGGGTTCTGCGCGCGCCAGTCCTCCAGCAGATATTCGTCGGTCAGGCGCGAAATGCGCACCGCCCAGCCTTCGTACATCTTCTGCTCAAGCATGCCGTAGGTCATATCGGCCACCATGGCGCGCCCGCCGAGGGTGGCGGGCAGCGCGTGGCGGGTCTTGTTGTCTTTGTCGCGGGCCAGTTGGAAAACTGCGTCCCGCCCGAATTGATGCGCAAGATCGGTGGCGACCAACGTATTGTAGGCATCATTATCCGTGCCAGCGAGCAGCGTAGCATAGCTGACGAGGTCCAGACGATGCTCTGCCGCCTCGGCCAGGATGTCACCGTAATAGGTCGGCACCCCCTGGCGACGCGCGGCGCGCAACTTGCCGTGGTTGGGGTCCGCGATCAGAACGGGTATTTCGTTCTCATGCAGGGTCGCCCCGAGGGCGGTGGTGAACCGCGAGGCGCCAACGATCAGCATCCCCGGTGTCTTGGCCCCGGTCAGGCCCAGCAGCACGGCCAGTGGGCGCAGGGCGAATCCATGCACCACCACCGTCACCGCCACCAGAACAAAGGCGAGCGGTGCGACCAAGGCGCCATCCGACACCCCCAGGCTGACGAGACGTTCCCCGAACAGCCCGGCCACCGCCACCAGCACGACGCCGCGAGGTCCGGTGAAGGCAACAAGGACCCGTTCGCGCCACGGAACACTCGTTCCGATCAACGACAGAAAGACCGTCGCGGGACGTGTGATCAGCATCACCGCCCCGACGAAGAGCGCGGCACGCCAGTTCAGCGCGGAGAGCTCTGCGAAATTTAACCCGGCGGCAAGGATGATAAAGACGCCGGAGACCAGAAGGATCGTCGCATGTTCCTTGAATCGGCGCAGTTCCTCGAACGAGGGCAACTCCGAATTGGCGATCACGATGCCCATCACGGTGACGGCCAGCAGGCCACTTTCGTGCAAGGTGTTGTCGGTCAGAGCAAAAACAGCGAGCAGAACGGTGAACAGAACGGGGACCTTCATGAATTCTGGCACCAGTCCGCGCTGGAAAGCGCGCACCAGACCATAGCCCGCCGCAATGCCCACGACGACGGCAAAACCGATCCCGACCACCGTTTCGCCAATGGCCGTCGACAGGTTGTGCGAGGCCCGCAACACGCCGACCACCTCGAAGGCCAGCACGGCGGCCAAAGCGCCGATCGGGTCGTTGACGATGGCCTCCCATTGCAGGATCTGTGCGGGTCGGCGCGACAGGCGCGCCGCGCGCAGCAGGGGCGCGATGACCGTCGGTCCCGTGACGATGAGGATACCGCCAAAGACCGCCGAGGTCTCCAGCCCCAGCCCCGCCACAAAGTGCAGCGTCAAAGTTGACAATAACCAACCGAGCGGCGCGCCGATCACGACCAGCCTGCGCACCCCGACGGCGGCATCCTGCAAGGATTTGCGGTTCAGTGTCAGCCCGCCCTCGAACAGAATGATGGCGACGGCGATGGCGATCATCGGCTCCCGCAGCGCCCCGAATTCGCGCACCGGATCGAAAATGCCCGTCACCGGCCCCGCGATGATGCCCGCGGCCAACATCAGCACGATGGCCGGCATCCTGAGACGCCAGGCCAGCAACTGCGCGCCCACCCCCAACACGCCGACGAGGGCAAAGGCGGCGACCGGGGTCAGGGTCTCGGGTGTGATGGCCATGCGGACTTTCCGTTCTGAATGCGGGGACCGGACCGAGACAGGGTAGCCGGGACCGATGTTGGCAGAGTTAGCATGCCCGCCGCGTCCTGCAACGCTCTGCCTTTGGAAAATACCCCATCACGGCGCCTATTTGGGGCGCCATCCCCGAATTTCTTGCGCCCAGCTGGCGGACACCGGGCGCAGTGACGTTACGTTACGGGACCTTGCACCTTTGGACCGAGGCCGGATCAGCCGTTTTTCATCCGATCTACATAACGCAGATGACCGGGCCCCGAAGCGCGCAACCCCGGCTCCGGCTCGGTGCCCGTCAGGCGCGCGTGCTCAACGATGGCGAAGCGGTCCGTCATGCCCGAGATGTAGTCGCAAACGATCCGCGCCAGAGCGGTCTCGTCGCCCTCAACCTCCTCGACATCCTTGCGCCATTGCTTGGGCAGGAGGTCAGGTTGCTGCATGAACAGCGGAAAAAGGTCGCGCACGATTTCGGTGACCATGCGCCGCGTCTCGACCACCTCGGGGGCGCGATACATACGGTGGAACAGGAACTCGCGGATCACCTTGAGATCAGCCCAGATGCCGTTTGAAAACCGCGCGAGCATGCTGCCCGCCCCCCGCACGTCGCCGACATGCGCCGGATCGAGGTTGGCGAGGTTCGCACGGGTCACGTTGATGACGTCCTCCACAAGGATGCCAAAGAAGCGCCGCAACGCCTCGTGCCGTCGACGATAGTAATTCAGGCCGGGGTACTGCGCGTCGACCTCTGCGAAACAGGTTTGCAGAATGGGGAGTTCGGAGAGCTCATCCGTCGAGAACAGCTCGGCCCGCAGACCATCGTGCAGATCGTGGTTGTTATAGGCGATATCGTCGGAGAGGGCCGCGACCTGCGCCTCCGCGCTGGCGTGGGTGTGCAGTTCCAGGTCGTGGCGGGCGTTGTAGCCGGCCAGTGCGTAGGGCACATCGCCGGTGACAGGACCGTTGTGCTTGGCCAGCCCTTCAAGGCAGTCCCAGGTCAGGTTCAGCCCGTCCCATTCTGCATAGGTTCTTTCAAGCGAGGTAACGATGCGAATTGCCTGCGCATTGTGATCGAACCCACCGTAGGGCTGCATCAGGGCCGAGAGCGCATCCTCGCCCGTATGTCCGAAGGGCGGATGGCCCAGATCATGCGCCAGCGCCACCGCCTCGGTCAATTCGGGGTTGAGCTTGAGCGCGCCGCTAATCGTGCGAGCGACCTGCGCAACCTCGATCGAATGGGTCAGGCGAGTGCGGAAATAGTCCCCCTCATGTTCGATAAAGACCTGCGTCTTGTGCTTGAGCCGTCGAAAGGCCGAGGCGTGGATGATCCGGTCCCGGTCCCGCTGGTAGCAGGACCGAAAGGTGCTTTCCTCTTCCGGGTACAGCCGTCCGCGCGACTGATCCGGATGCGAGGCATAGGGCGCGAGCATGGCGCCTCCTTGAATATGTGTCCCGAAAGGCGCGCGTTGATCGCGCGTCCTCCCCTTTGTTTTCTGCCGTGCGGGCCCGTGTCGTCGCGGCTGATTGCCATGGTGATGCCGGGGCGGTGCCGTGCCGGGCCCTTGTCGGGTCTCGCCGTCCTGCATATATTGCCCTTGAATGACTGGCAAACCGCCGTTTGCCGTGACCAGAGGTGCTCAGATGCAAATTCCGCCCAAAGTGACTGACCGCGCGTTCGAACGACTGGCCGAGATCGGGGCCAATGCCCAAGGTCAGGCCCTGCGCGTCGCGGTCGAAGGCGGCGGATGTTCCGGATTTCAGTACGAAATCAAGCTGGATAACGCCGCAGAGGGCGACCTGATCCTCGAAGATCGCGGCGAACGGGTGGTGGTCGACGATGTCTCCCTCCCCTTTCTGGCCGGTGCGACGATCGATTTCGCGGATGAGCTGATCGGCGCGCGATTTGTCATCGAGAACCCGAATGCCAGCAGTTCCTGCGGCTGTGGCACGTCGTTTTCCATGTAAAACCGGTCCCGGCTGGCCCGCACGGCCCTGAGACTTGCGCTCTGACGTGCGCCTATTCCGCCGGGGGCATCATGCCTCTGGCCGACAGGTTCGCGTATCGCGGCGCGAATTGCTGATAGACCAGATAGCACCCCGAGGCGACCACGATTGCCGCGCCGAGATAGACGTTGGACGCCGGCACTTCGCCAAAGACCACCGCGCCGATGATCACCATCCAGACGAATTGCAGGTTCATCAACGGAGTCGCGGTATAGGCCGGCAGGTGTCGCAGGGCGATGACCAGCAGCCAGCGCGCCCCAAAAAGCAGCGCGGCATAGGCGATGGCCAGCCCCAGATCGCTGAGCGGCATGGGTTTCAGAACGAAGGGCAGCACGGCGGCCATGATGATCATGTTGAGCAGGTTGGGATAGAACACCAGCGCCAGCGAATTGCTTTCGTATCGCCCGACCAGCCGCGCCATCACCATCGACAGCGTGCCCGCGAAACAGGCAAGCAACGCAACCGCATGACCCAATGTGACCATGTGCAAACCGGCGGGAAACAGGCACATCACCCCGATAAACCCGGCAATCAGGGCGATCCAGACGCGCAACGCAACCCGTTCGCCCAGGATCGGCCCGGACATCAGGCCCGCCATGATCGGCATCAGCCCGATAAAGATAAAGACTTCGGCAAAGGGCAGCAGGCGGAAAGCATAAAAGAAGGCGACCCCCGCGATCACCGTCGCGACCGAGCGGATCGCCATGGCGCGTGGGCAAGATGTGCGCAACCCGCCCTGCGCTGGACGGATGCGGTTGACTATGTAACAGAAAAGCGCGACCAGCCCGCCGGAAACCGCGTAAAGCTGGGGCGCGGCGTAGCCGCCGGCCAAAAGCTTCGTGATCCCATCGGCCGATGAGATCAGCGCGGTATAGACCAGGATCAGGATCGCCCCGGTCATCGCTGCGGTGCTGGCAGTTTTCATGCGCTGATGGCTCCTGCGCTGCTGCCGCGCATGCCCGTACGGGCGAAACCGGCAAAGAAATCTTCGAAACAATCGGTGGTGGCCTCGGCCTGCAACAGAATGTCGGCGCTTTCCGCGCTGACATTATCGCAGACATAGTCGCGCATCAGGTGCCAGTCGGAGGAGCGGCGTGCTGTCAGACCATGCATGATCTCGGACATCTCGCGCAGCGGCGCGGCCTGCCCGCGGTCGGCGTGAAAGCTGACCGGTCCCGGTCGCAGGCTGGCGGCGAACGGTTTTTGCCCCGCAGCACTCAACGCCCAGTTGCAGACGAGATAGTCGTGATAATCGTCCTGCCTCACGGCGTTCTCTCCTTCGGCGACGGTGAAACTGGCGGTCGCTATGGCCACGGCCTCTTCCCAGGCGGCTGGTGGTGTCTCACCACAGTAGCGCATGGCAACCGAAATTTCTGCAAGTAAATCAAAATTGCAGTCAATAAATGCAAGAATTCCGGCAAACTTCAAACTCTGGATCGTTTCTGGCGGGAGCTGCGGATCGCGACGCCCATATTCTGAAAGGTAAAAAACGATATGGGTGAGTTCGTAGGCCGCCTTCTTGTTCGGAACGGTAAAGGTAGCGGATCGCGCGGCGAAGGCGCTCAACCTGTCGTTGATAAGCGTCACATCGACCCCAGGGCTGACGCCAATTCGCGTCAACAGCCGCGCAGCCTCGCCCCGCTGCAGGTCAGACAATTCAGAATCAATCAGGCCCTCATTGGCGATCCATCGTGCCAGACCGGCGCCCTTGTCGCCCTTCAACCCGAGGGATTCCAGGTCGAGGCAGATTGAAAGAAGGAAACGGTAGTATTGCGGAAAGAACTCCAACCGATCCTCAATCCCAGCGTAAAAGGCGTCATAAGTGCGCAGAGCCTCCTCGGGAACTGTCTGGCCCGTGCATTCGAGAATATTGAGGACTTCGGCATTTTCCTTCAGCCAGAACACGTCGCCATCCTCGCGACGGTGATGGGCGAAGGTCTCCAGCAGGGCCGCGAAGGACGCGGCCCGCTGTTCGCTGCGGGAGGGGAAGGTGAGGCGGATGACATTGGACATATCTGGTCTCCTTTGATCATCGGGGCCTGACCTGCCCCGTCCCGTCAGTTGGCTGGCTTAGCTGCCCGAAGCGAAGGACTGCACGGCATCGCCCGATGCAATTTCCGAGGTGACGGGGGCGGAGCCGGATGCGAAGGCTTCCACCGCATCGCCGGTCGTGGCGTCTGAGGTCACAGGGGCGGAGCCCGAGGCGAACATCTCAACCGCGTCGCCGGTGGTGGCGTCAGATGTCACAGGAGCGGAACCCGAGGCGAACATCTCGACCGCGTCGCCGGTGGTGGCGTCAGAGGTCACAGGAGCGGAACCCGAGGCGAACATCTCGACCGCGTCGCCGGTGGTCGTGCTGCGCGAAGTCGGCGCCGATCCGCTGGCGAACATTTCGACGCCGTCACCGGTCTTGACATCGGATTTTGCGGTCGGCGCGGAGCCAGAAGCGAAGAGTTGGACAGCGTCCCCAGTCAGGGCGCGAACAGCCGTTGAAGGGGCCGATCCGGAAGCGAACATTTCAACCGCGTCGCCTGTCATGGCGCTGGAGGTCACAGGTGCGGAACCGGAGGCGAACATATGTGCGCCTACACCATCGTGGATCGATGTTTCAACTTTAGTTTCAGTTGCTTGAGCGATGAAGGTCTTGCGAAGTGCAGACATTTTCGAGGTCTCCCAGTTTGTGGCTTATGCACATTAGGATTGCCCTCTAAGCGTCAGTTACAAAGCGTTTTTTCAACCTATACGTGTGCTCAGATTTATGGCACGCGAAGCGATTCGCGCTAAGGCCTTGAAACGATTGAACTGGGGGTGCGCCATATTTTTTCTTAACTTCGCCACAATTCGGCCTCACTTCGACCGATCCTTGCATGTTAGAGCCAGGAAGGGATTCGAATCATCTAAATTAGGTGACTCAACTTGCAGCATCCTGGCGGCGAAAGTGACGCGAATTGGCGTTTGCTTGATGCGTGTTAGCGTCCAAAATCGACTTTTGGGCCACCCTTGTCCCCTCGTTTCGGATAGCCGATGATCCGCGAAACTCAGGAGAGCCGGCGCCATGCGTATCGCGACATTCAACATTAACGGAATCAAGGCCCGGATCGAGGCGCTGACCGTCTGGCTCGAAGAAGCCGGACCAGAGGTCGTGGTCCTTCAGGAGATCAAATCGGTGGACGAAGGGTTCCCCCGCGAGGCGATCGAGGATCTCGGCTACCGTGTCGAGACCCACGGGCAAAAAAGCTTCAACGGCGTCGCGATCCTGTCGAAGCTTCCGCTGGAGGATGTCGTGCGCGGACTGCCCGGCGATGAGTCGGACGACCAGGCGCGCTGGATCGAGGGCACGGTGATTGGCGACAAGGGCGCGGTGCGGGTCTGTGGTCTATATCTGCCGAACGGCAACCCTGCGCCGGGGCCGAAATACGACTACAAACTGGCCTGGATGGC
>PAPR01000058.1 GCA_002709085.1 Pseudooceanicola sp.
CGCCGCCGCCGTCTCCACCTACGAAGAGGACGAGCATTCCGATCTAGGCGATTTCGACGCCGATATGACCGATGACGACGCAGGCTTTGGCGTGACGTCGAATGTGGAACCGGCCGGTGCCATGCCCGATGTCGCGGATCACGAAGCCCCCGAAGCGGAGGCCCAGGACGAAGCCCAAGACGATCTCTCCGAGATCGATCTCAGCGCAGCGCTCGCCATCGCCAATTCTACCGTTGATGACCTGGCAGACGACTCCCAGACGGCCGAGGATGACGTCGCCCCTGTCGAGACAGCCGAAGCACCTGCGCAGAGCGAGCCGGAACAAATCGAGCCCGAGCAGACTGATGCGCCGGAGCCCGTCGCGGCCCGCCCCGTCGCCCGCGTCCTGAAGGTCAAGCGCCGCGATTTCGAAGCTGCGGTGCGTGACGAGCGGATCGAAGAGGCCACAGACGCCCCCGGCGCCGACGACCCCGATGCAGACACTAGCGCGGCAACGAGCAGCGGCTCGGTCGTAAGCTCGCTCAGCCCCGAGGACGAGGCAGAGCTGCAGAACGAACTGATGGCGCTCGAGGCCGAGATTTCACGCGGCTCGAGAGTGTCCTCTTCGGAGGCCGACGTTAAGCTCGGTGAAGTCAGCCTCGCCGAGGCAGCCGAAGACCATGTCACGGCGTCCGAGGACCTCGAGGACGACACAATCACAGAAGACGACTTCGCCGCGGATGAGCACGCCGAGGAGGATGCTCCGCGCAGTGCAGTGGAAGCCGAGGCCGACGAAAGCGTCTTTGGCGATGAGGATGACGCCTATCTCGACGAGGGTTTCTTTGACACGGACGAGGTGGACGACGAGAGTGAGGACGATTTCGCCTACGCCGAGGACGAGGACGAGGACGAGGACTTTGACGTCGCTGATGCAGAGGCCGAAGCCGAAGCCGAAGAAACCTCGGAATATGCCGGCGCGCAATCCGAAGAGGAGGAGGCCGCTGACACCGTCAATCCGCGCAGCCGTCTGCTGCACAAGGCGGACGCCGACATGGATCGCATCCTTGCGGAAACCAACAACCAGCTTGGTGACAGTGATGGCACCCGCCGCCGCAGCGCCATCGCTCATCTGCGCGCCGCAGTCGCCGCGACCAAGGCCGAAAAGCGGGCCGGTGCCGACCTCAGCGGCGACAACAGCGAGGAAGCCGACGCCTACCGCGAGGATCTGGCACAGGTGGTGCGTCCGCGCCGCCCCGTGGCCCGCGGCGACGCCCCGGCCCGCCCGAGCGAAGAGCGCCCGGCCCCGCTAAAACTGGTCGCCGAACAGCGTGTCGACATGCACGGCATGGATCGCGACACCCCCGTCCGGCCCCGCCGCGTCCGCGTCGCCGACCTGGCAGAGCAGGAGGCGAGCGCCGCCGACATGGACCACGAGGCAGAGGCCCATGCCCGCGCCGCCGCAGCCCACGCTGCATCCTTCAACGAGTTCGCCGAACGGGTCGGCGCGGTGGACCTGCCCGATCTGTTGGAAGCCGCGGCCTCTTACCTGTCATTCATCGAAGGGCGCGACCAGTTCACCCGCCCGCAACTGATGATCAAGGCGCGTCAGGCGCTCGAAGAAGAGTTCTCTCGCGAGGATGGGTTGCGCCACTTTGGCCGCCTGCTGCGCGAAGGCAAGCTGCGCAAGGTCGCCTCCGGCCACTTCACCGTCTCAGAGCGGATCAACTTCCGCCCCGAAGAACGCGCCGTCGGCTAAATATCGCGCGAATGATCGAAACGAAAGGGCTGGCCGAAAGGCCGGCCCTTTTGTTGTGTCAGCCTCTGAGCCAGACCAAACCACCGTCTTGTCCCAAGGGGGCCGCAGGGTGCGGCTGGGTGCGGCTGGGCAGCGCACACCGCGTTCTACTACCGACTGCCTCAGGGCTTGAGTTCCGGGCGCCCCTGTGTTGCCCCCTCGGCGTCACAGCATCCCCGCGGCTATTCAGTCAGTGGCAGGTCAGTCAGCGACGAGGACCCGAGCGAATCCAGAACCTTTTCAGGCACCGCGCGCGATTTGTGCAACGCAGGGTTCAGTTGCGCGCAGACGATCGCTGCGCACGCCTGCCTTTGCCCTGAACCCAATCCGCAGCCTCGCTCGTCCGCCAGCGAGCCTTCTCCGCGCGCACCCTCAGGCTTGATGTCCCATCAAGCCCTCAATACGAGGGCTTGCGCTTGCCCATATTGGCCGAGACGATCTCGATCTGGTGCGCGCCGCCGATCAGCTTGGCCTGTTCCACCGATTCTGCCATCAACACCTCCGCTTCGGACGCGCCGCTTTCGGCCAGAGAAATCAGCGCCTTTGCCAAACGTGTGCCGGAGGGCGATTTTTCGGCGATATTCGCCACGATCTCTTGCGCACGGGCCTGCGGGTCCTCGGCGATTTCGGTGACGAACCCCCAGCTCAACCCCTGCTCGGCCGTCACGGGCTCGGCCGTGTAGGTCATCAGGCGGATGACGTCGCTGCGCATGAGGTTCGGCATGTAGACCATGCCGCCCATATCCGGAACCAGCCCCCACTTGGCCTCCATCACTGCGAATTTCGTGCCCGGCGCCGCGATGCGGACATCCGCGCCAAGGGCCAGTTGGAACCCTGCGCCAAAGGCCGCGCCCTGCACCGCTGCGATCACCGGCACCGGCAGATCACGCCAGATGGTGGCGACGCGCTGCATCAGGTTCGATGTGCCATGAGTGCGCGAAACGACCCGCTCGGTCTGATCGCCACCCGATGCGTGGTCGCCAAAGGACGCGACATCCAGCCCAGCGCAGAAGGCCCGACCCTCGCCCGACAACAGCACGGCGCGAATACCCGTGTTATCCATCAGCGCTTCGCCCGCCTCGACGATCGCCTCGGCCATTTTCGGATCGACGGCATTCATCTTGTCGCCGCGAATTAGGGTCACATGGGCGACGTGATCGCGGATCTCGGTGCGTACTCGGGTCATTGGCGGCTTCTCCCTCTGCCTCGTGTTGGGCAGAGTTTGCCCGTGCCGTGGATCAGTGACCAGCCCGACACTGCGTCAGATCTGCGAAATACGGTCTCAAGGCGCCGTCCCCGGTACTGTCACAGCCCAGGGTACATAGCCGCCTTACCCCTTGCCCGCACGCGCCGCGCACGGTTATCTGCGCCCAGCACAGCCAAGGAGCCCGCGACATGCCACCTCGCTACACCGATCTGGTCGCCAGCCTGCCGGCCAACGTGCCCTTTATCGGGCCCGAGACCATGGAACGCGCGCGCGGCGCGGATTTCCTCGCACGGCTCGGCGCGAACGAAAGCGTGTTCGGCCCCAGCCCCAAGGCGCTGGAGGCGCTGAGGACAGCGGAGGCCGGCATCTGGAAGTACGGCGATTCCACCAGCCACGATCTGCGCCACGCGCTGGCGGCGCATCACGACATCACGCCCGAGACTATCGTGGTGGGCGAAGGGATCGACGGATTGCTCGGTTATCTCGTGCGTCTGCTGATCGAGCCGGGCGAGACTGTGGTGACCTCTGCCGGGGGCTATCCGACGTTCAATTATCACGTATCCGGCTACGGCGGCGTGCTCGACAAGGTACCCTTTGACGGGGATCGCGAGGACCTGCCCGCCCTGATCGCCCGCGCCACGCAGACCCGCGCCAAGCTGGTTTACCTCGCCAACCCGGACAACCCCATGGGGACATATTGGACGGGGGCCGAGATTGCGGCGGCGCTGGAGCATCTTGGCCCCGACACCCTGATGGTGCTGGACGAAGCCTACGGCGAATTTGCCCCTGCGGACGCCGCCTTGCCCCTGCCCGTCACGGATGAGCGGGTGATCCGCATGCGCACGTTTTCCAAGGCTTACGGCATGGCCGGTGCGCGGGTCGGCTACGCCATCGGTGCGGTTGAGTTGATCCAGTCTTTCGAGAAAGTGCGCAACCATTTCGGTTTGAACCGGGCGGCGCAGGCCGGGGCACTGGCGGCGCTTGCCGATCAGCCCTATCTGTCAGAGGTCCGCGCCAAGGTCGAAACCTCACGCGCGGAGATCGCCCGGATCGCGTCGGACAACGGCCTGACCTCCCTGCCCTCAGCCACCAATTTCGTCGCCGTGGATTGCGGCGGTGACGGTGATCTGGCGCGCGCCATGGTGGCCGCCCTCGGGCGGCGCGGCGTTTTTGTCCGCATGCCCTTCGTGCCTCCGCAAGACCGCTGCATCCGGATCAGCTGCGGCACGCCCGAAGATATGGCGGTTCTGGCGGAGGTTTTCGGCGCGGCATTGGCCGAAGCGCGCGCAGGCGCCCCAGACTGAGCCGCTTGGCCCGCTTTGGGCGACCAACTGCCTTGGCGCGATGGTCCTCTGTCCGGCTGCTTCCACTCTGCATCCGCTGACTTGCGCCGCCTGGAGCATGCCCCCTGACCCAGCGCCGCCATGCATCAGACGGCATGTGCTCAAATCCGCGTCCCCTCGCGAAACGGCGTGACGGCGGTGGCAATCTTGCGCGTCCCCTTGTACCGCGCGAGACCCCGAAACCGTCGCAAGGGAGGCGGAGCCCCGGACCGTCGCCCCATCACCGGATTACACCTTTGCCGCATTGGCCATGGGTCTGGTGAACCTGCTCTGGGTCTTTGCCGTGATCTGGGCGCTGTTCGGCCTGCCGGCGGGGATGGCCCTCGGCGGTGGACTGAACCCGGGGATTGACCGGCTGCGGCGTTAGCCTTCTGCGATGACAGCAGCGGCGGCGGAAAGCGCGCCGGCCCCCCGCTGCACGCCGATGGCCTGCATCCCGGCCTCCAGCGTGCCCAGCATCCCAAGGACCATATGCGCGTTGAGGTGCCCCATGTGACCGATGCGGAAGAAGCCTTCGCCCTTTGGGTCCTCGGGGCTTTCCATTCCCAGCCCGATGCCGAGCGTGACACCGGCGTTGCCAGAGACCCATTCCCGCAGCGCGCTGCCGTTGCGCCCCCCGACCCCGAGCGCGGTGACCGCATGGCTTCGCAATCGCTGGTCTGTGACGTTCAGGCGCAGCGTTCCGCCCGCGGCCCAGGCGTCGCAGGCGGCCCAGATCGCGCGGGCGAGCGTGACGTGACGTTGCCAGACCTGCGCCATCCCTTCGTCGTGCAACATATCCAGCGCGGCGCGCAGCCCAAAGAGGTGGTGGGTCGGCGCGGTGCCCCCGAAGAACTGGTAGAACCGCTCCGGGTCGATGCGCCCGCGCCAGTCCCAATAGCGCGAGACGCGGGGCATCGCGGCGCGCGCCTCTTCGGCCTTGGGACTGACAAAGATGAACGACAGGCCGGGCGGCACCATCAGCCCCTTCTGGCTGGCCGTGACGGCGACATCGACGCCCCAGTCGTCCATATGAAATTCCTCGCAGGCCATCGAGGCAATGCAATCGGCCATCAGCAAGGCGGGGTGATCGGCGGCATTCATCGCGGCGCGGATCGGGCGCGGATCGTTCAGCAGCGAAGTGGCGGTATCGACATGGCTGAACAACACCGCCTTGTAGCTATGCGCGGTGTCGGCGCGCAGGGTGTCCTCCAAACGGGCGGGGTCGATCCCGGCGGTGGTGCCGAAGTCGATCTTGTCGGCGATGATCCCCAACCCCTCGGCCATCTCGGCCCAGCCGTGTCCAAACCGGCCCGTGACGCAGACCAGCACCCTGTCCCCCGGCCCCGCGATATTGGCGAGCGCGGCTTCCCAGGCGCCGTGGCCGTTGGCGATGTAAAAGGCCACCTTGCCTCGGGTCATCGCCACCCGCTGCAGATCCGGGACCATGCCCTGAACCATGGTGATGATGTCGCCTTCATAGATGTTGGGCGCAGCGCGGTGCATTGCCTGCAACACCGCATCCGGCATGACGGAGGGGCCCGGAATCGCAAGGTAGGGACGGCCAGCGGCTAGGGTCATGTCGCACCTGTCGGAAAGTGTTCGCACCAAGTGTTAGCCGTGCCCTCGGTCCCGTCAACGCGCGAGCGACCGGAATCCTCATTCGCGTGGGCGCATGGATGGAGAACGTCGCGGCACCTTCTGCCCTCATCGCGCCGCGTGGGTCCGGGCAGCCCCTCGGCACAGGTTCGGCGCACCCGAGGCGCGCCCTGAAGACGCGCGGCGGGTCACGTCGCTTGCCTGCGTCCACCCGAGCGCCTAAATGGGGCTGGCTGGGAAACGCCGGCGGCAACACCCGAGGGCAGATGAACCTGATCGAACGGATACAGGCGTGGGAACGGGGCGTTCGCGCCTCTTACAACGTGGATCTTTCAACACCCGAGAACCGTCGGCGGGCGAATATCTACAACCTCTGGTTCGATCACGCGATTCTGCGCACGGTCTGGACGAACTTTTTTCAGATCGCGCCGGGGGTTTACCGGTCCAACCATCCGACCCATGTTCGGTTCGAAAAGATGAAGGCGCTCGGCATCCAATCGGTCCTCAACCTGCGTGGAGCCGGCGGCGCGGCGCATTACCTGACCGAAAAGGAAAGCTGCGAGGCCCTGGGCCTGACTCTGGTGGATTGCACCTTGCAGGCCCGCCACGCCGCGCCGCGCGAAGATATACTGGACGTCATTGCCGCCTTTCGCAGCATCGAACGTCCTTTTGTGATGCATTGCAAATCGGGCGCGGACCGGGCCGGTTTCGCCAGCGCGATTTACCTGATCGTGATGGAAAAGCAGCCGATTTCGGTCGCGCGCCGCATGCTTTCCCCGAAATATGCACATCTGAAATGGACCAAGACCGGGATCCTCGATTTCATCCTCGACCAGTTCGCGGCGCGCCAGTCCGAGACCGGAATGGACTTTGAAACCTGGATCGCGACGGAGTACGATCACCTCGAAATGCAGGCGGCATATGAGACCAAGCGAGGGCGCGCATGACCAGCAAACCGACGACCGCGGCGCGCCATGATGCGCGGACCCCGATGTCCGAGGGCGCGTCCGACCCCGCGTTGAAGCCGGATCAGCGCCCCTTGTCCGCCACTGGGGCGACCACCGGCAACGCCCCGACCGCTGGCGCCGCCGAGATCGGCGAGCAGCCCGCGCCCGGCATCGATCACGCCAAAGGGCTGCTGGCGTGGTTATGGCGTGGCTATCTGCACAAACACATCTGGCTGCTGATGTTGGCCGCTCTGTTCATGGTGCTCGAAGGCTCCATGCTGGGCGCGCTCAGCTGGGTGATGAAGCCGATGTTCGACGTCGTGTTTATTCAGGGCAACACCGGCGCGCTTGGTTGGGTCGGCGCCGCGATCCTGGGGATTTTTATTGGACGGGCCATCGCCTCGATTGCGCAAAAGGTGCTGCTGGCGCGCATATCACAGCTAAGTTCGGCCGAAATCCGCACCGACCTTCTGTCTCGGCTGATGCGACAGGACGGCGTGTTTCACCAGACCCACCCGCCGGGGTTCCTGATCCAGCGGGTGCAGGGCGACGTATCGGCCATCAACGACGTGTGGAAAGCGGTGCTGACCGGCGCCGGGCGCGACGCGGTGTCGCTGGTGATCCTGATGGGTGTCGCCGTCTCTGTCGACTGGCGCTGGACGCTGATCGCGATGATCGGTGCGCCGTTGCTGGTGCTGCCTTCGGTGATCGTGCAACGCTTTGTGCGCCGCCGCTCACGCGAGGCACGTGATCTGGGCGCGCGGCTCGCGGTTCGTCTGGACGAAGTGTTTCACGGTATCGTCCCGGTCAAGCTGAACCGGCTGGAGCAATATCAATCCGACCGCTACGGCGCATTGACCAACGATCTGGTGCGCGCCGAAGTCCGCGCGACCACCGGCACCGCCGCCATTCCTGGCATGATCGACCTGATGGCGGGCCTCGGCTTTCTCGGCGTGCTGATCTTTGGCGGGGGCGAAATTGCCTCGGGCGAGAAGACGGTCGGTGAATTCATGGCCTTCTTCACCGCCATCGGCTTTGCCTTCGAACCACTGCGCCGGCTCGGCACCGTCACCGGAATCTGGCAGGTCGCCGCCGCCGCGATCGAGAGGGTGCGCGAGCTGATGGAAGCCAAGCCCACGATCGTTTCCCCCGCCAACCCGGTGGCGCCGCCCGTCGGCGTCCCCGACGTGGTGATTCAGGGTGTCGATCTGCGATATGGCGACACGCAGGTTTTGACCGGGCTGAACCTGCACGCCCGCGCCGGAGAGACCACCGCTCTGGTCGGGGCCTCGGGCGCCGGAAAATCGACCGTATTCAACCTGCTGGCCCGGCTGGTCGAACCGCAAGCCGGGCAGATCGAGATCGGCGGTGTGTCCGTCCCCGAAATGTCCCTGCCCGACCTGCGCGGGCTGATGTCCGTGGTCAGTCAGGATGCGGCGCTGTTCGACGAGACATTGCGCGAAAACATTCTGCTGGGGCGCAGCGACATCAGCGAGGAACGTCTGAAAGAAGTGACCGATGCCGCCCATGTCACCGACTTCCTCGACAAGCTACCGAACGGTCTGGACAGCCCGGTCGGACCACGCGGATCGAACCTGTCAGGCGGACAACGTCAGCGCGTCGCAATCGCCCGCGCCCTGCTACGTGATACGCCGATCCTGTTGCTGGACGAAGCGACCTCGGCACTGGACGCGGAAAGCGAAAAGGTCGTGCAGGACGCGCTCGACCTGCTATCGCATGGCCGGACGGTGATCGTGATCGCGCATCGCTTGTCCACGGTGCGCGAGGCCGACAAGATCGTCGTCATGGATCGCGGTCA
This sequence comes from Pseudooceanicola sp., assembly GCA_002709085.1. GTDB lineage: Bacteria > Pseudomonadota > Alphaproteobacteria > Rhodobacterales > Rhodobacteraceae > Pseudooceanicola. Next base: position 8,669 of record PAPR01000058.1, read on the forward strand.
GGTGATTGATGAGGGACGACACGATGAATTGCTGGATCACGGCGGCCTCTATGCCCGGCTGCACGACTTGCAGTTCAGGACCGACGGGATGACCGCCGATAGGCTTGCGCTAGAACGTGCGGGTCCGCCCCGAAAAGGTATCGGATCAGCAACAGGAGGTTCCGCGCACCGCGGCGCATCCAGCCTTCTGAGGCGTATCTGGCAAAGCTTGTTCGAGCGGTGACAGGCAGCCCGCGCAGTCGGGACAGACGCCGGGAGAGCGCGACATCCTCCATGAGCGGAAGATCGGGATAACCACCCGCCGCTCGCAACTGCTCGGCGCGGATCAGCAGCCCCTGATCGCCGTAGGGCAGACCGAACAGGCGGCTGCGCAGATTGGCCCAGGCGGCGGTGATGCGCGCGCCGATGCCGGGATGGTCGAAAGCGAGCCGGAAGTACGCCGGAAGGGCCTCCTGCGATCCTGCGGCGGTCATGTGCGCGGCGACCGCATCGCTCCACCCCGGTGAGAGCTGCGTATCGGCATGCAGGATCAACAGCCACTCGCCCCCGGCTGCATCCACACCGCGCCCGATCTGGCCGCCGCGTGAGGCCGCGCCGGTGATGACCATGGCCCCGATTTCGGCGGCGATGCGGGACGTCGCGTCGCTGGACCCGCCGTCGCTGACAATCAGCTCGCGGATCAACCCGGCATTCACCCCCTCCATCAGTGAGGCCGCGCATCCCGGCAGGGCGGTCTCTGCGTTCAGTGTCGGAATGATGATCGAAAGCGGGGCGCGCATGGGTTTTGTCGGCGGTCCTAAGTGATATACCTCGGACAAACCCATGAGGGGAGAACCGGATCATGACAAGGCAGAACAGCGACGAACACACCAGCGAAACCGGGTCCGAGGCGCGACAGGTGTTGCGCGTCACCGGCGGGGATGCCCGTGATTTCCTGCAGAACCTCGTTACCAATGATGTCGCGGGCATCGACAATGGGCCGGTCTACAGCGCCCTCCTGACCCCGCAGGGCAAGCTGATCGCGGACTTCATCATGCTCGCCGAGGGGGATGCGATCCTGATCGACGTCGCCGCTGTCTGGGGGGCCACACTGTTACAACGGCTGAACATGTACCGGCTGCGCGCAGATGTGCAGATCAGCGATACCGAAATTCAAGTTCGGCGCGGAACGGGCGTTGCGCCCGAGGGCGCGGTGATAGACCCACGCGTTCCAGCGCTCGGCTGGCGGCTCTACGGCGCCGAAAGCGGCGACGACGGCACGGATTGGGACGCGATCCGCGTCGCACAGGTGATCCCGCAAAGTGGCGTTGAGCTGAGCGGCGAGACCTTCATCCTCGAAACCGGGTTCGAGAGGTTGAACGGCGTCGATTTCCGCAAGGGCTGCTACGTCGGTCAGGAGGTCACCGCGCGAATGAAGCACAAGACGGAGCTGCGCAAAGGGCTGACGAAAGTGCAAATCCTCGGACGCGCGCCGCCCGGTACCCCGATCACCCGCGATGGCAAACCGGTTGGCACCCTGTTTACGCAATCGGGAGAGGAAGCGCTGGCCTACCTGCGCTTTGATCGTATTGGCGAAGGTATGATCGCGGGCGAGGCGCGCTTGGCTCCGCTTGACTAGAGCAGCGATGCCCGGCCCAGTTGCGGGCCTCAGCCATGCAGGCCGCGCAGATTTCCGTAAACGTCAGCCTGCCGATGAAATGAAAAACCCCGCCGGGTTCGGGCGGGGTTTTCACCTCGGCAAAGCGTCATCGGTCGACCCGTTTCAGGCGCGCTCGGCGTATTCCATGGTTTCGGTGTTGACGATAATATCCTCGTCCTGTCCGACGAAGGGCGGCACCATGACCTTGACCCCGTTTTCGAGAATCGCGGGCTTGAAGCTGTTGGCCGCTGTCTGACCTTTGACCACCGGCTCTGTCTCGGCGATCTTGCAGGTGACTTTCTGCGGCAAGGTCGCGTTCAGCGCCTCACTATCGTAAAATTCGATGTGGATCGTCATGCCGTCCTGCAGGAAGGGGCGACGATCCCCGAGGATGTCGGCAGGCAGTTCGATCTGGTCGTAGGTTTCCGTGTCCATGAAGGTCAAGGTTTCATCCGCTTCGAACAGGAACTGCATGTCTTTTTGATCAAGGCGCACGCGCTCGACCTTGTCCGCAGAGCGGAAGCGTTCGTTCAGCTTGGAGCCGTTGCGCAGGTTCTTCATCTCGACCTGGGCAAACGCGCCGCCCTTGCCGGGCTTTACGTGGTCGACCTTCACCGCTGCCCAGAGACCGCCGTTGTGCTCAAGCACATTACCGGGCCGAATTTCGTTTCCGTTAATCTTGGGCATGCCAGTTTCCGCCTACTCGGGTTGATCGCCATCAGTGCGGTCCTATATCTGGCCCTCACGTTTCTGACAAGAGATGGAGGGAATAGGATGACAGACACGAGCCATGCGTGTAGCGCATATCAGGGTTGATAAACTTACCGCCCCGAATCGACACAATTTCGCCATAAACGGCGGCACGCCCTAATCGCAAGAGCAATAACAAAGGTCGAAACATGAAAGATTTCGTTGACGGCACAGCATTCAACAATGAGCAGGGGAACCGTGCGCGCAAGCTTTTTGCCGCCGTGGTCCTGGCTGCCCTGGATGATGCGATTGCCGATGACAAGAAGTACGGCAACGGTCCGGAACAGATTGCACGTTGGGCTCGCTCGCGCGATGGCCGCGAAGTGTTGAGCTGTGCGGGCATTGATCCGAACGAACGTGTGGTGAATGGTCTGATGGACTTTGTCTCTCGGGGTGTGCGCACCTCTGTCGCGCTGTCGCGTGAAGAGAGCGAGCGTCGCCATGCCGCAGAACAGGCCGACGCCGCCTGACAGGCGCATCGACCACCTCTATTAACGCGCCTTTCGGGGTGCGTTTTTTTATGGTCTTACGCAACTGACAGCGGAGGCCGGAATGACAGCACGCGCGATCATGATCCAAGGCACGGGATCCAACGTGGGGAAATCCATGTTGGTGGCGGGCCTTGCACGTGCCTTTGCGGACCGCGGCCTTCGTGTGCGCCCGTTCAAGCCGCAGAACATGTCCAACAACGCCGCCGTGACCGAGGATGGCGGTGAGATCGGGCGCGCGCAGGCCTTGCAGGCGCGTGCCGCCCGCGTGCCCCCCCGCATTGACATGAACCCGGTCCTCCTGAAGCCCGAGACCGACACAGGCGCGCAGGTCATCCTGCAAGGTCAGCGCTATGCAACGCTGAGCGCGCGCGATTACGCCCGCGAGAAACCTCGGCTCATGGGGGCGATCCTTGAAAGTTTCGCGCGGCTCGCTGCCGAGGCCGACCTCGTGGTGATCGAAGGCGCGGGCAGTCCGGCCGAGATCAACCTGCGCGCTGGTGATCTGGCCAACATGGGCTTTGCCGAGGCCGCCGACATCCCCGTCATTCTGGTCGGCGACATCGACCGGGGCGGCGTCATCGCGCAGATCGTCGGGACGCAGGCGGTCCTGAGCGATGGCGATGCGGCGCGGATCAAGGGCTTTGCGGTGAACCGGTTTCGCGGCGACCCGAGCCTGTTCGACGCCGGAATGGACGAGATCGCAAAACGCACGGGCTGGCCCGCCCTCGGTCTGGTGCCATGGTTCGATGATGCCTGGCGCTTGCCGGCGGAGGATGTGATGGACCTCACCTCCGGCCCTTCAGCCGGGACGTTCAAGATCGCGGTGCCGCGGCTCAACCGGATCGCCAATTTCGACGACCTCGATCCCTTGTCGGCAGAACCCGGCGTGACGCTGCGCATCGTGGAGGCGGGGCAGCCCCTGCCCGGCGATGCCGATCTGGTCCTGATCCCCGGCACCAAGGCGACGATCGCCGATCTGGACCATCTGCGCGCCCAGGGCTGGGACATCGACATCGCCGCCCATGTCCGGCGCGGCGGCCATGTGATGGGGCTGTGTGGCGGCTACCAGATTCTGGGCAAATGGATCAGCGACCCACAGGGAATTGAAGGGCGCGTTGGCCGCTGGCCGGGATTGGGCCTGCTTGACGTAGAAACCGTGATGCAACCGGCCAAGCAGGTGAGGATCAGCGCCGCGCTGCACCGCGACAGCGGGTTGGCGGTTTCAGGCTATGAGATCCACTTGGGCTATACGCGCGGCACGGATTGCGACCGCGCGTTCCTGCGGCTGTCCGATGGGCGAAACGAGGGGGCCGCGTCCCCCGATGGTCGGGTCCGGGGCTGCTATATCCACGGGCTTTATGCGTCGGATGCATTCCGGGCGGCAGACCTCGCCCGGATGGGGGGCGTCTCTGGGGTGGACTACGAGGGCGGGGTCGAGGCGACGCTCGACAAGCTCGCCGCCCATGTGAGCAGGCACCTTGATCTGGATCGGATCTGGGAGTTGGCGGGACCGGTCCGTTAGCGCCGGTCTGTTAGCGTAGGTTGATGTGAACGGCGCACAGTCATGACTCGTGACCGCCCCGCCCTGCTGCTATTGGCCGAGATGCCCGCCAAGCCGCGCGTGTATCAGGACGACGCACGCTGCGTCGGCCACGCGACTGGCTACCATTAAGCACGTGCAACGGATCGACCCTCGCGACCCGAACACTGGCCTCTATCGCATGTCCTGCGCGGTAAGCGCGCGATGAATCTCCCGGCGAACCAGCTTGCGGACGTTGCGGGTGATGCGTTCGCCAAGCGCGCCCTGAAGCTCCTGACGCACGATTTCGGACACGAGGTCACGCAACATGGATTCGTCCAACAGCGTCGAGTCTTCGGCGGTCAGGGTCTGGCGGTCCTCTTCGGCCATCACGAAATCGTCCTGTTCGGTCGATGTGGCGCCGGGCAGATCATCCTCCCACTCCGCCGATCTGTCCTGCGCATCGCTTTCAAGGTTCATGTCGCTGGTCTGGTAGGTGTCGAAACGGTCGAAATCGTCATGAGTCCCCTCGTAGGTCTCGTCGTATTCCTCATCATCCGCTTGCAGGGCGGCCGACGACTCCTCTGCCCCATCGGGGGCGGCGCTGATGATCTCACTCTCCGCCCAGGACACCTCAAGAGTGTCGGGATCCTCGCGCTCACTGCCATCCAGACCATCCCTTTCGTCGACAATCCGGCTGGTGGTCCACACCGCCTTCCCCTGCGGTTCGGGTGCGAGATCGGTGTCATCGTCCGCCTCGGGGTCCCAATCGCCACCGTCGGTCGTGACGACTTTTTCCACATCCGCGATACGCTGCCCGAGGGACGAGACGCCGCTGCGGCGCAAGAACGTCGGAATCCGGGGCGTTGTGGCTGCTGCGTCCGCATCGTGTTGGTCAGCGCTATCAAGCGGAGCGTTGTCACTGGCCACCGGGTGATCCTGCTCGCTCGTCCGGGATGCGGCGGTCAGGGTCAGGCGGCTGCGGTCGCGGGCGGTTGCGTCTTTGTCGTCGGTGTTGATGCTCGGATCAGCGTGATCGCCGGCATCGTCGCTGGCCGCCTCGTCAAATCGCGCATTCTCGGCAAAGGCCGCATCGCCATGCAACTCCTCGCTACTCGTCTCGTCCATAGCATCGTCAGTTGGGGTCTCCGCAGTATCTGCCAGTCCCTGCCCCGCCGCCCCGTTCGGATTGGCGACCCCGAGAGCCACAAGCGCGGCGGAAATCGTCTCATCATCGAGCACAGGTTCAGCAGGTTTCGGCACGCTCACGGCGGCGATACCGACCGGGCGGGGCCGCTCTGCCTGCTTGACCCCGGCGGCGCGGACCCGTTCCATCAGCACCAGAAGGTCGGCTTCCTCTTCCGCCTCCTCGGCATGGATGAAATCCGCCTCGCGCGTGGCGGGATCATGCGTGTCGGCTGTGTGCCGCTCGGGTACCTGCGGAACAGGTGCCACCTTGCCCTCGGCATGGGAATTCACCGGCACCCGCTGTGACGGAGTCAATAGCAGACGGTCATCGCTTGCTGGCACCTCTGTCGGAGCGGAAGACGAATTGGACCGCACCTGAGGCTCGCGTGTCTGGGCGCGAACCTCCTCGGACACGAGTTTGCGGATAGAGGACAGCACATCCTCGATCTGCACGTTGGTTACAGAATCTGACATCTCATTCCAGCCGAACTTGCCTCCACGTCAAAATAACGCGTCGGGCGGTTTTTCTCAATGGATGCGGCTAATTTTACTCTTTACCTACGCGGCGCAGAACACGATCGAGCTTTTTGCCCTGTTCGCTCAGACCAGCCGGAGCATCCTTGACCAAGTTGTAATAGCCCGCCGGGTCGTAAATTCTGACCTTGAGCTTCAGCTTCTGAGCGGTGAGTTCTCCCATCGCCGAGAGCAGGGTATAGCCTGCACTCAATTCGTCAACCTGCGCGGAAATCAAATTCGCCCGCGCGTCGAGAAGTTCCTGTTCTGCGTTCAGCACGTCCAACGTCGTGCGCGCGCCGAGCGTGGCCTCTTCGCGGACCCCGCGAAAGGCGACCTGTGCCGCGCGGACTTGCTGCTGGCTGGCCTGGATCGAAGCCTGTCCGACCTCCAGGGTGGCCAGCGCATTGCCGACAGCCTGGCGCAGCTGGTGCGACACCACATGCAGGTTCGCCCGCGAGGCGTCACGGTTCTGCATCGCCTGACGCTGAAGCGACGACAGCCGCCCACCGGCATAGATCGTCTGGGACGCCGCCAGCCCGACCGAGGCATTGCGCCCGTGCGCAGCCGTCCCGAGGTTGTCGGTCAACCCGACGCGCCCCGTCAGCGACAGCGTCGGACTTAGCGCCGCATCGGCCAGATCGACCCGCAGGTCGGAAATGGATGCCTGGCGACGCGCCTGGGCCATGTCGGGGTGCTGTCGCAGTGCAGCCGCGCTGGCCGCGTCGAGCGACCGTGGCAAACCACGCAGGCCGCCGGCGGGCGCGAGACGTTGCGGGGAATGACCGACCGCGGCGAGGTATTCCAGTTTCGCTTGCGCGAGATCGCCCTGCGCGGCGGCGAGTCCGGACCTGGCGGCGGCGAGGCGCGCCTCGGCCAGCGCGACATCGGTGCGCGTCACTTCACCCACCTCGAACCTGTCCCGAGCGGCCCGCAGCTCTTGCGTGATAAGGCGCGAGTTGCTCTGACGAAGGGCTACAAATTCCGAGAACCGGCGCACGTTCAAATAGGCCCGCACCGCACGCAGCAGCACTTGTTGTTCCAGCGAGGTCAGGCCCTCGCGAGTCGCCAGCACCGTTTCCTTGGCGATCTCGACTCCCAGCGCGTTGCGTCCGCCGTCGAAAAGCACAAGCTCGGCAGAGAGGTTGATCCCCGCCGTCGTGCTGGCGGAATTGACCAACCGAAACCCGGATGCGGTTGAGGCGTTAGCCCCGAAATCGCGCGCCAGGTTGGCGGACCAGTTGACCACCGGCCGGACAGCGGCCAGTGCCTGTGCAACGCCCTCGTCGGCGGCTCGCAGCAAGGCCCGGTTCTGCTCCAGCAGGCCGGAGTGTTCGTAGGCTGCCGCGAGCGCATCCGCCAGCGTCTCTGCCCGCGCCATTGTCGGCGCAAACGCAGTGCCCATGACCAAGGTCAACGCGGTCGCGGTCACCTTCATCTTTTGTTTTAAACTGCTCATCTCAATGCCCCTGTGCCTTCTCGGCCAAATATCCCTAGAGAGCGAATGCCCGCTCCGCCTGAAATCCCGGCAGAACCGGCGCCCCGGCATTGAACGCAAAGCGCCAACTTATCGCCCCGTCGATGCAATAGCCGACCCTGACCGTGCCCAGCCGCCCTTCTGCGAACAGCGCCACGATGCGGCCGCCCTCCTTGAGCTGCGCCGAGATGCCTTCGGGCAATGTCTCTACCGCGCCTTGGATAACGATCACGTCATAGGGGCCGTGTTCCGGCGCGCCATCGGCCAGGGCCCCCTCGTGCAAAATGACGTTGTCCGCACTGACATCGCTGAGCGCCGACTGGGCATCCGCCCGCAGGCTGTCATCTTCCTCGACGGCGATCACCGCCTCGGCGAGACGCGCGATAATCGCAGAAGAGTATCCCGTCCCTGCCCCAAGATTAAGCACCAGGTCATTCGACTTGATATCGACCGCATCCAGCATCTTGGCCAGGGTTCGCGGTTCGAGCATGACCCGCCCCTTTCCGAGGTCGATGTTGTCGCCGAGGTAGGCCGCATCCTGACGAGCGCGCGGCACGAAAACCTCGCGCGGCACGGACAACATGGCGTCGATGATCGGAAACTTGGTCACGTCTGAGGGCCGAACCTGCGTATCGACCATCATGGTGCGGCGGGCCGCGAAATCTGTCATGCTATACGAGCCTGTTCGGAATTGATTTGCCGTAGTTTTGACACATCTCCCACAGTTGGGCAACGGTTCCGGCCCTCTCTGCATACCGCTCGCCGGAATAAACCCGCGAGCGTTGCAGAGATGCGCCTTGCCGCTTGCAGCCCGCCCCGAGATCGGCTAACCCACGCAGACCGTTCCGAGGCGAGTTGGCGGAGTGGTTACGCAGCGGATTGCAAATCCGTGTACACCGGTTCGATTCCGGTACTCGCCTCCATTTACTTCTAAATCAACGGGTTAGGGGCTGAATAGCCGGGTGTGACACAAAGTGGGACACACGCCCTATGATGCTGTCATCCTATCTAACTCGTTCCAGACACGGCGTCTTCTACTTCCGCTGGCCTATCCCTTCGTACAGAGCGAGAAGGCGGACGACCGTTCGCATCTCATTGCGGACACGTTGTCCAGATCGGGCTGGAGATTTGGCTCGCTATCTTGCATCTTGTGGGAGATTGTTACGGGATCACAAGGCTTTGACGCGACTAAGGCAAGACGAGATACGCGCACTCGTGCAACGGCACTTCCGGTCCTCACTGGACAGGTACCTTGAGCACATGAACGACGTTGGCTTTCCGGGTACATCCTTCGATGCGATGCGGCAGGAGTTGTCTGTGCATGAGAACGCCGTCGAGGGAGAGGACCTTCTTGCGGACGTCTATATGGAAAGGGACGCCTTTAGCGAGGCATCCGGTCTCGATAGAGTGCAGTGGACCGAAAATCTGCCTTCTCTGCGCCGGGAATGGCGGAAGGGTCGCCGCGACATGCTCAGGCGCGTTCTAGAGGTCGCTGAGGGCCTTGAGCATTACGCCTACGATGAGGCCCCGGTCTTCTCTCCTGTCGCTCCTGCAGCCGCTCTGTCAGCCTCATCGCCCTTGGGCGCGGCGGTGGATGATTTCATCGCTGAGCACTCGCGCCAATGGGCTGGCAAAACCGCCGGCCAGAATCGGGCTTACCTTACGATCCTTGTCGACTACTTCGGGTCGGACCGGCAACTTGCCACGATCACCAAGCAGGAGGCGAGCGAGGTCAAAAAGGTCTTACAGGCGCTACCGGCCAGCCGGAACACCAAGCCCAAGTTGAAGGCCATGCCGTTGATGGAGGTCATCAAAATACCCGGTCACAAGAAGATATCGGCCAAGACGATCAACAGCCACATCCAGATGTTCAAGATGTTTTTCGATTGGGCGGAACGGCACGGGCACTCACCGCACACGCTCTTTGAGGGTATGAAGGTGAAGAAGGACAAGGCCAGCGAGAGCGAGCGCAAGCCCTTCACACCGGATCAAATGCGACTGATCTACAACGAGTTGACGGAGAACCCCTCAGGGTTGGTACGAAAAGACAGCCACAAGTGGGGGATGCTGTTGGGCATGTTCACCGGGGCGCGTCTGAACGAGATTTGCCAACTCGACATTGCCGATGTGCAGCAGGACGGCGACATATGGTTCCTGAACATCACGGACGAAGGCGACGACACCAAGAGCGTGAAGTCCAAGGCAGGCAGGCGCAAAGTGCCGCTGCACCCTGAGTTAGTGCGTCTTGGCTTTCTCGACTTTGTGGAGAGCCGCCGGAACGGCTCACGCCTGTTCTCCGACTACAGCTACAGCGCCAACGGCGGTTACGGTCGCAATCTGGGCCGCTGGTGCAACGAGAGTTTCTTGCCCAAGCTGGGCGTTAAGCAGCCGGGCCTTGTCTTCCATAGCCTACGGCACACGGTGGTGACGCGGCTGGGTCAAGCCAGCGTGCCAGAGCCGATCATCCAGTGCATCGTGGGCCACGCTCGGTCTGGCGTGACGCAGGAGGTGTATCTGCGGGAGGGTTACACGCTTGAACAACTCAGCGACGCCATCGGACGGTTCAAGATTTGAACTGGCCCGACGCTCCTTATCGTTACCGGTAGTGAGGGAGCGCCGGTAGGCGTGACCGGAGGTGGATAATTTAATGACCCCCAACAAAAAAAAGAAACGCCCCTTTTATCCCCAAGATGCTGATATTAAGTGACTTATTCTAACGCCTTATATTAGAGGGGGAGTGATGTGGATGTCTTCGGCCTAGCCTCGCATGTCCCAAAACGCCTGTAGTCTCGCTTCATATCCCACCGGGTTAAGCAATTGGTCTGGGTCTAGTTCGATTGGCCGGTCACTTTTTTCCACCACTTCGCCAAGGCCGATATCGACACCCACCTTGCCGCTGACACCGAACTCCGCTTCGAACGCCTCTCGCATGATACGGTCCAACTCGTCCTGTAATCCGTGATGCACAATGAAACTGTCGTGCACCGGCAAGCAGGCATAGCGCATGGCCGCGAACCTCAGCATGACCTTTTCCGCCAAGTCGCTATCCTTCCGCTGCAAGCGCAGCCCAACACCTGAGCCGAAGTATTGGCTGAACTCTGGGTACTTGCTGACTATGTACCATTTGAAATCATACCAGCTTCGCCCGGTGATCTCCGGCGAGTAATCTTCAATCTCGCTTATCCGGTTCACGCTGTCTGCGTTCAGGAGTGCGTTGAAAGTTAGCTTGACCAGCTTTCGTTCGACCTTGTTGTCCTTCTTCATCAAGCACCGCTCATAGGGGTCATCGGGGATGGGTTGGCCATCTTGGGCATAGAGCATGGCCGCGTGCAGTCCCGAATAGTCCACTTCCACTGTGCGCTTGCCATTTATCAGGATGTGCGGCCTCAGTCGTCTCGGGCAACTTATCCACCATGCCCCATAGAACCTCCCGCCCTGTTCCCAGTCTTCGTTGTTGAAGACGCGGTGCACTGTCCGCGCGGCGAAGTCGAAGGACTGGGCCGCTTCATCATCTCGCGTCCCAGCTATATCTTTCAGGTCAGCCGCAAGTTGATCGTCTGTCCGCGCCAAGTCTGCCCAATGGCTTTCCAGCATTTCGTTGATGATCCGCAGCCGGTCGCGGCCCGCATTGGCGAAGGCGTCGTCGCCGTACTCAACAAGGCGTTTGTAGTCATCCTTCAATCGAATGCCTTCCGCGTTCCTTTGCCTGCGCAGATCGACAACGGAAGCCCCGACACGATCAATCCCGCACAGTAAGGATGGGGTCGCCATGTACCGGGCAACACGGCTGCGTTTCTTCTCCGGGTCATCCCAATGCGGCGTGCTCAGCACGATCAACCCTTCGCATTGCAGCACCTCCATCGCATCAATGAAAGTCCGGGCCGATATGAAGCTGGCACCGTACCGCGACTTGCTTTTCCGCTGTAGAGCGGTTGTGCCAGTCCCAATGCCAACCTCAAGCGTGGGGTCGCTCTGGTGCGCCCGGTACAGATCGAGCACGATAGCCTTGATTGCAGCCTCAAAGGGCGGCTGCGCATCGCATCTCCGCTTCCGCTTGCCGGTCTTGTTAGCGCTAAGGTGCGCGCACAGGCTGTGCAGATACGCCACCAGCGCCGGATTGTCTGTCGTCCACTGAGGGTCAAAAGGTCGGGCGTTCACGGCTGCGTATCTATTTGCTTTGACTTGGATATGGTTTTGCAAGCGTGCCTTGGAACAATGCGCGTGCGCTGCTGGCTGTACCAATGGCTGAGCGAACTTCGGCGCACTGGATGTCTAAGAACCGAAAGCCGTCATCTGTCTCCGCCACAGCTTCAATTCGATCAAATCCTGAACCATGCCGCTCTGCGTAGTCCCGCAAGCCGCGTAGTTTGAGAATAGAGTCCGCTAGGTGGTGTCCGTGCGGGTCAACCAGATTGGCTGTAACCCCCCTCTCAGTGTCTTGTGTGAAGAAAACAAAGTCGGGCCGAAGGATATTGGCCTGACCATCTTCATAATAAACGATCCCCAAGGATTCCGGCTTGGCAGACGAGGGGTTGCGATACCACGCCAAAGCAGTCTCAGACGACATTTCCACTTCCAAGACCTTGGCTTCCCATGTGTTCAAAAGGTCCGGGTACTTACCGTCTGCATCGCACAGAAGGTGGCGATCAAAGCGAGGCAACGGAACTTCTGTCCCGTCTTCACGCAACTCGACCGTGGGCTGTAGGCGGTTCTTGGGCATTGCAAGAGTCACGTCCAGCGGGTCTGCGCTGAGTTCCCGCAACTCGCGGTAGACGTCCTGCCTTTCGTCTGTCAGCCCTTTGATAGCCACCTCATGCGCGGTCAGCCATTCATTGGCCAAGGCTTCGGCCTTGGTTTCAAGCGTGGCTTTGATCGTGTCCACCAGCCCAAGGGCTGCAACGTCGGTGTGCGCCTCAATCAAGGCTTCTTCATAGTCTTCCGCGTCGGCGTTCTGGTCAGCCAAGTGTTCGCTGTAGGTCTTCGCCAGATCAGGTGAAATCAGACGCGCCGCGCGCTTGTAGGCGTCTTCGATCACCGCGTAATCTGCGGCTTCCACGAAGTCGTCAAAGGTCATCTTCTGGGTTTCAATGTCAGTTTTGACCGTCTTGCCTTCGACCGTGAGAACGTCCGTCCGGGCCTTGGCAATCTCGGTGGCAAGGGTGGTTCGCTGAGCGTCCAAGACACCGTGCAGATGCGTGTGAGCCTGCTTGCCTGCATTCGCCAACAAGCCATCCGCAGCAAGTTCATGCGCCAAAGCTGTAAGTCGCTTGATCGGTCTCGCTTGCTTCTTTGGCATTGCGGCAGACGGAAGGCTTGTCAGCTTATCCCACACCGCCTGCGGTACAGCTGGGTTCGGGGTCATTTCTTTCGGGCTGATCAGCACCCGCCGTCCCGGCAGCTTATCGCCCGCGTCACCGCCCGACATGAGGGCTTCGACAACGGCTTTCACTGTCTCCTGATTGAACTTGGGCAACAGGCAATCAACCGCGTTCAGCCGTTCATTGCCGGGGATGCGCCGCGCAAGTGGGGTCCGCACCATGCGGCCCAATAACTGTGTGATATGCGTCTGGTCAGAGGCCGCCCGGAAAGACACCATCACTTCGGCCCTTGGGCAGTCCCAGCCAGTGCTGATTGCGTCCTTGGCCAGCAAGACACGCACCCAATCGGATTCCTGCACCCGCTCAGGCGCGATGTAGGGCACCGCGAAGCCGCCGTAGGTCTCGGTTTTATGTTCCCCGAACACGTTGTAAACGCTGTCGGGTGGCAGGTCTGGCCACGCCTCAAAGATCGTCTTCAGCCACAATCCAACATCGTCCTTGTTGGGCGTATTCGGCACCTGCACCACCATCAGCGGCGTGACCTTAGACGCCTCACCTTGCTCATCGGCATACGCGGCCCACGCCGCGCTGGCATCCCGCAGCCTTTCGGTTCCAAGGCGAAGCCAGACCGTGGTGAAATCGCCCACGTCTGTCGGCACGTCCAAGTTGATCGTGTCCTTGAGCAAGCCCGAGTCCTGCACTAGCTTGGAATCCACCACCACATTCGGCAGCGCGGTGCGGTCTTTCATCGACTTCACCGCATCGTTGAACCGCTGCACCGTGGCCGACACGCCCCAGACAATCGGGATACCGGGCACCGCGCCTTGTCCGTTGATCAGCCGCGTCACCATGGTCTGTGTGCCCTTCACCGCGTCCCGCATCCCCCGGTGCGCCTCATCCAGCACCAGATACAGCGTCAGGTCCGGGTCTTCGATGGTGTTGCGGATGGTGTCCCAGATCGTGTGTGACCGGCCATCTGGCATGATCGGTGTGCCGTCGATAGTCAGAACGCCTTGGTCAGATGGGTCAGCACCCCGCACCAGCATGGAGTTCTTGCCCAGCTTTTGGGTGTTCAGGAAATACACCTTGCCCGGTTCAAACACCTCCCGTGAGAACGTGTTTTCCACCGTCACAAGGTCAGATGTCGTCAGCTTGTCCGCTGCCTCTTGCAGCCGCCACCGAGATTGCTCGTTCAGGGACGGATCGTCGGAAAACCAGATCACCACCGCGCCGGGGTCAGGCTCGAACTCGTAATCGTCAGAGCCGAAGAACAACGCCTCGAACACCGCAGCGGCCATGACCGTTTTACCCGCCCCCGTGGTCGCGGTCAGGGAGAAGGCGTTTTTCTCACCGTCCTCGTGCCAGCGTTTGCGGGCCTTCTTGAGCCTGTCCAGAACTTGGGCCACGGCATGGTCTTGGTAATCCTTGAGGGTAAACTTCATATGTCAGCGCCCCATCGAGAAGCGGAAGTTGGTCAGGTAGGACTCGTACAGCCGCACAGCGTCTACCCCGTCAGGCAGGCCCTGTGCGACGGACTGGAACCGCCTGTCGTCGTCAGTGACGACATAGGCGATGCGGATACCATCCTTGGCCTCTATGGCCGCGATATAGGGCGCAGCGGCATCCAGATCAGTCAGCAGGCCATAGGTATCGGCCACGTCCCAGCCCGCGTCCGGCAAGGTGTCGATGCGCCGCCCTTCGCTGCCTGCCTTCATCCACAAAAGCGGGGCGATACGGGCAAAGGCGCGGTTGTGGTTGACCGACACCGGGGTTTCATAGGTCAGGGTGAAGAACTCGGCGTTTTCCGCGAAGCCATCGGCCATGGGGAACTCATCGGTGAACTTGTACTCGCCCTTGATCGGGTCGCCATCTGGCGTCTGGCCGGAAATCGCGGCCTTGATGCGCGGTTTGGTGATGTAGTCGCAAATGCCCCATTGCTCCCATTCAGGATCACCGGGGCGCAGCTTCTGCTGGCGCAGCGCCTTGTGTTCGTCAGCGGTAACTTCGTTGTTCGTGACCGAGATACACTGCCGTCTGCCACCATCCTGTTTGTTTAGGCGCATGACCGCGTGGGCTGTGGTGCCAGAGCCGGAAAAGAAGTCTAGGATCGTTGCACTATCGTGTGCTTCGACAAAGAAACGTATTGAGTCTTCGACGGCGTAAAGCGACTTAGGAAACGGGAACTTTCTTGAAGGAACAAAGGCGCTCACGAGTTTGGTTCCGTAGTCACCGGCTGAATGGCTTTTCTCTCTCCATACCGTCGATGGTCGAGATAGCTTTCCCTCAACGGACACCACAACCTTACTGCCGTCCTCATTCAGACCAATCACTTGGAGTTCCCCCGCCTCCACCTTCTTGATGTTGGGCGCGGTCAAATATGAGATGATGAAGGGTTGTTTTTCATGTCCCGGAGTCGCACGAGCGAATCCATTGGCCGCAGCTTTCATCAAGCTAGGGCCAGTAAGGCCCCACTCCATTTCCAAGCCATCTTCGCGTATAGGAAAAACTGCGGTGCAGCCAGTCGGAGGCACCACTAGAGAAACATCGTCTTCCAATGCTAGCGGCTCACCTACCGCTTCTATTCGTCGACTATTTGAGTTAACGAAAACGGGGTAAAACTGCCTTGGCCGTGAACCTCTAACGGAGTCAAGGTCTTCCCTGCGCAAGTATCGCCACCTAACCCGCTTTCCAGCGTGTTCCTTCGACAGTTTGCCCGGAACTTCGGCTGAACCGAACAGCGCAACAAATAGGTATTCATCAACGCGAGAAAAAAGGTCAGGACGTGACGTGCCTTTCGGATTGATGACCGTTGTAATCATCTGGATGCGCGCTTCGGGGAATACTTGCTCGAGAAGCAAACCCAGTCGCAGGTATTCTTTTTCGTCAATCGAGACGATCAATGTCGAGTTTTCAGGGTTGAGCAGCTTTGCAGCTAGCTTTAGCCGTCGCTCCATAAACGCCAACCACTTCGAGTGACGATACATGTCGTCACCTTCCACATAGTCGTTGTTGTATTTCCAGTCTTTCGCCCCGGTGTTGTACGGCGGGTCGATATAGATCACGTCGATCTTGCCACGATGGGTGTAGGTCAGCGCCTCCAGCGCATGGAAGTTCTCGCCATTGATTACCGTGTGATAGGGTTTGTCGCCGCCGCGCTCGACTTTGCCGGTGCTGACCAGACCGGGATAGATGTAGTCGCGGAACTCGGCCACCACGATCAGGTCTTCAACCGCGACCGTCTGCGCCTCTGGCTCTGACGCCTGATACAACGTCAGTTCCGCCACCCGTTTGCCATCCTGCTTGTGGGTCCGGTTCACCTTCCACAGCCGCTGGTCGCCCTTGTCCGTGCTGCCACGGGGCGGCAACACCCGCACCTTGTCGCCCTTGCGAATGGGTCTGCCGGGCAGTTCCACACTTTCCGGTGCATGGCGTTCAAAGTTCAGCCCGAAGGCGCGGCGATTAGCCAGCGCCCGGAACTCCCGCTCCAACTCGTTGCCCAAGGTCGGATCCTTGCCCTTGGCCTGTACAATCAGGTCCGTCAGGCGCGACATGCGCGGCCTCTGTGATCGGGTCGTTTCATGGTCTGCGAATGGCCTGCGGTCATGGTCTTGCTCTTGCGGCCCAAGTGGCCGGTTTGGAAATCACTTGATGTGGCGGGTTACTGTTCCCTTTGCGCTACACTGGCAGAATGCACCGTCACTGGCCAGCCCGATCTGCCTTCTATGGCTTTGGAAACCCGTCCGAAAACCGAAGATGCTAGACCGTTCCTGCCACGGCGGGCCGACGCGCCCAGAGAGGGCCAGAAACGCCCGCTGAGGGGCTTTGTCTTGCGTTGGCAGCAGTGGGCCAGCCGAAAGGCGGGAAAGGCCCTCACAGGCCGGGAAATCGCCGCTACACCTCGGCCCGCCCCTCGCCAATGGTCGTGACGATCTCTGACACCGCGCCCAAGCCCTCGCAGACCGCCATCCACTTGGCGAACTCGATCACGTCCAGCCTGCGTTCCTGCGTCTCGACCTTCGCCACGAAAGACTGTGGCTTGTCCAGCCGATCTGCCAAGTCTGCTTGGGTCAGCCCTGCATCAAGGCGCACCTGCCTGAGCCGCTGGCACAGGTAGACGTGTTCCGGGGTGCGAAGGGTCTTGGTCAAGTGACTGCCTGTTGATCGGGTGCAGGCAGTCGGGTAATCCCATGTTAGGGTACCGCACTATCCGGGCCGTTGGGTCCGTGGATGGTCGCCGGTTCGGAGTGAGGGCTTATGTAGATCGTTGCAATGCTCTGTGTTGGGATCGTGTTGGTCCGGTATTCCAACAAGCGTCGTGGCCAGCGGTTTGTCCGGGCGGTTCACTTTCTCGACCTGCTAGACAGTGGAGCGAATGAAGACGAAGCAAATGGCAAGGTCGCCCGGTTCTCCACCAAGCATTCGACACCTTACACGGACGTTGCGGCAATCGAAAACGCGACAGAAAAAGCAAACCGCCTGACCGAGGGTGAACAACTGTCGTGGATACACGAGGCCCGAGAAAGAGGCTTTACAATCGACAGCGGAGATAGCCGTTTTGACATGGCACATCTTGCGCGAACGCCGTCACTACCAAACCCGGTTCAAGAATTTTCGGAACATTTTTCCGAAGGCCCATCTATCTGGCTTGGAACCTGACTTTCCCCCATACCCCCCACTCGGTTCGCACATACCATCAAAACATTAATGCCTCATCCGAGAAGGAAGAGACGTACATGCTGCGGCGTGCTAGGGGCGTTCACGTTGACAAGACACCCCGTGGTGCGACACAAGTGTGACACAAAGTGCGACACACAACTCAACCTCGCACTCGATTATTCAAGCCTTCCAGTGGCTTAGGAAAATGGTAGCGGGTCCGGTACTCGCCTCCACAATCTTTTCAATGACTTAGGCGATTTATGGAATCGGGTTTCTACCCGCTTTCCCGTAAGTGCTACCCATTCTTGTTCCGTTCCCGTTCTGTTTGGTGAGGCCTAAAACGGGACGCACTGGAAGCAATCGCAATTCCCCTCGTGCCGATTGGTCGGCTGGTAGGCCATGACGCGAAGGCGCTCGATCTCGGCCTGATCCGCATCGTGGCGCTTGTTGAACTCCGTCAGCAGATTGCGGACGCGCTCATTTTCCGGCCCCAGCGTTTCGACCTGACGTGTCAGGCTTTCGTTTTGCAGTTGCAGTACCTTCATCATCACGTCGGACATCGCTCTCCCCTACTCATCATCCCGGCCCAGATCAGCGATAATCCGGTTCATCCTCGCGATGATATGGCCCAGCGCCAGAAAGACGATGCCCCACGCGATGGCGATTAGGTTGCCGTCTATGTCGCGCGACCCGCCGAAGTCTTGCACCAAGTCAGGGTCGCCGAACAGCTTTACGCACGCGATGGCCGCACTCAGAGACACTAGAGGCCAGCCGATTAGGCGTAAGATCAAAGTCATCGGGCGCTCTCCTATGTCGAAGGGGTGGATGCGTCGATTGCGCAGAGACGGAGAAACGTGGACACGCCCACCCCCGCCGCCTGAGCCGCCTGCGCGATCCTGTCGTATTCGTCATCGGTCATCATGACTGGCACCCGCTTTGCGCGGACTTGCCTGCCAAGGGATTCATTCGTCGGTCGGGACACTATCTTTTCCATGTGCTGATAATGACCCAATAAACGGTTGCGCGCAAGTATCAATGCCCTTAATATGGACATGAAAACTTAAAAAGGGAAACCATATGACAGCCTGCATCGAAATGCCTCGTTACCGCTCACACAAAAAGGTCTGGACCCTGAAGATCACCGCTCTTGAGATCCACGAAGACAAGTCCGCGACTATCGCGCCGGAGGAGAAGCGGTTCTCGCCATTCACCACACGCCCCGGCTGGGCTGAACGTTTCGAGGGGTCTGAGGAGGATCGTGGTTACTACGTCCAGCATGCCGATGGCTTCACGAGCTGGTCGCCATCCAAGCCTTTCGAGGCCGGATACTCCCTTATCAAGTAAGCCCGAAGGAATCCAAGATTCCAATTCTCGAAGCTGGGCGCTGGGAAAAGGCTCAACGCCGCCACTTAACCCATGAAAGGCAAAGCCATGACAGACTATGAATCCGCCAAAATGCGCTTCCTAACCACGCTGGCGCGAAACCCAGATGGCGCGCGGAGGGGCGAATTTTCAGCAACCACGCGAGAAGCCGGCCGTGTTCGCCAAAAATGCCGGAAGGAGGGCTTGGCCGTCTATGAGGAGCGGTCGAGTGGTAAGCGGTGGCATATCACCGACGCAGGGCGCGCATTTCTCAGCAAGCCCACTTAACCCACAGGAGGCCGATATGCGGACTTCGAAAGTGATTAAGCAGATCGAAAAGCGCCGTGATGCCGTAGGCAAGGAGCGCGACAAACTGGATGCCATGATTGGCGATCTAGATGCGTTGCGCGCAACGTGCGATGAGGCATGGGATTATCTGCAACGCGCCAGAGACGTTTTGTCTGAGCAAGCGTAGCCGCAACATAGCGCAGACATGAAAGGATAGAGGATGGAAGATGTATTTTTCGGGCTGACACGGCGAAAATTCACACACGCGGAGATTGCCGCATTAGGAAAGGCCGTAGCCGACGCCGTCGCCAAGTCCACAGGAGACACCCATGACAATGCAAGCCGCAAAGAGCGTGGCGATGCAGTACACAATGCAGGTTTTCGAATACGAAGACAAAGACGAGCTCCGCGTCATGGATCGCAATGGCGAGCCTTGGTTCGTCCTGTCAGATGTTGCTCAGAGACTCGGAGTCAAAAATTCTCGCAGTATTTCCAGCCGCTTAGACGACGATGAAAAGGGTGTCATTCAGATTGACACCCTTGGCGGCAAGCAGGGTGTTTCGATTATCAACGAATCTGGCCTCTACAGCGCGATTCTCCGTTCAGACAAGCCTGAAGCTAAGCGTTTCAAGAAATGGATAACTGCGGAGGTCTTGCCCGCAATAAGAAAAACAGGCTCCTACCACGCGAAGACACCCGCCTTCATTAAGAGGTTTAACGAGAACTGGGACCGCGTACCCAGAACGCACTTTTCAGTTATTAATGAGCTAGCTTACCGTCTTTGGGGAAGGCTTGAAATGGTGGGCCACACCATGGCAGATCGCGCGCCGAATGGTTCCCAGCTTCGACCTGACGGTAGTGTCGGTAAGCTGTTTGCTAAATGGCTAGATGAAAACCGTCCTGAGGTTTGCGGAGATTTTTCCTATTATTCTCACAAGACTGATGAATGGGAAGGTGATGTGCGGATGTATCCACGCGCCTTGAGAGAGACGTTCTTGGAATTCGTAGACGACGTGTGGATTCCAGAGCACTCGGAGCGGTATTTTAACACGCGGGATCCAGCAGCGTTGCCACACTTACCAAAGCTTCTGCCTAAGGCGGCAGCATAAGCATATGGCTGGCCCTTCATTGGGCCAGCCTCCACAAGCACCCATCCGGCCCAAAGTCTTGCACCACATGCCCGTCTTTCTGTTGGCGCTGGATAGCGTGACGCACCCGCTTTAGCACATCGGCCCGCAAGGCGTCGTCTGCATCCCAGCCCTTCGCGTCGATAATCCGCGCCGCTATCGCCTCATCATCCGCCGGGGCTTCCCGTAGCATGTTGATGATTGTCAGCTTCAACTCATTGCGCCCGAATAGCTGCTTGTACTTGCCACGGGGCGCTATGCCCTTGGGGTCTTCCTCATAGCCGCAAAGGACCAGCGCCCGGTCTATGGCGTCCAGATCAGCCTTGAGCGCTTCCGCTGCTTTCACGGCAGCCTTGTACTGGCCCGCTATCTCGCATCGCTTTTTAACCAGTCCGAATATCGTGTGTTCCATGCCCCATTGTGATTCACATGGGCCGGAATTTCAGCTAGATTGTTGGTGCGTTTGATACATAAGGCCGGTAAAAGCCGCTATTCAGGGCACCGCATACCACCGTCCAAGTCGGCATTCGCAGGTTTTGCCCTGATCGACAGACACCCCTCTTTGTGACTCGAAAGATAATGTTGAGCGACGGATTATTCTTCGCTCTCCGTATCAGAAGAAGCACAAGCATCGCAGGGCCCCTCTTACCACTCAATTTCGCACCCCCCAACTGATCATAGCGTTCAGCCGGACCTCCCCGTTCGGTAAGGATGCTGCGTCAAAATGCGGAGTGAGCGAGACGAATGACACCCTGTCCCTTTCGACAGCGCCTTTCAGGAGCCATGAAGAATTTGAAGAAATTATCTTACGCCGCCCTCTCCCTCATGATCATCGCAGGCGCCTATAGCATCGCATTCGGCGTGCCGGATGAGGTTGAGCAGAGCTGGGGCGGCAGTGCCACAGAGACAGCCGAGGCACCCAAAGAGGCACAATCTGGGAGGAGCCGCGGTGGGCAGGGGCGGGCGACCACGGTCGTTCTCGCGCCACTGGAGGCCCGCGCATACACACTGATCCTGCGCACCGTCGGCAGTGCCGTGTCGCTTCAGCAGACAGAAGTGACCGCGACCGATGCGGGCGAGGTTATCGAAACGGCGCTTGATGCCAATACGATGGTGCTAAAGGATGATTTCCTGTTGAAACTGGACGACCGCACAGAACGGCTTGAATTTGAGATTGCCGAGGCCAACCGCGATCAGGCGCAGGCAACCGTCACCCGCTATGAAGGCCTGCAAAGCAATGGCAGTTCTGTGGTGACCGATGTGGCGCTTTCGGAAGCGCGGGTGGCGCTGCGCTTGGCCGAAGCCAATCTGGGGCTGGCCCAAGTCGCGCTGGACGACCGGACGATCAAAGCCCCGATCTCTGGCCGTTTGGGGCTGAGCGAGGTTAGCGTGGGCGACCGCCTGTCGAGCGGAGATGCTATTGTGACCATTGACGATACCACCAGCCTGCTGGCTACCTTCGAGGTGCCAGAACGTTCGATTGGGCTTTTGACCGAGG
This sequence comes from Pseudooceanicola sp., assembly GCA_002709085.1. Lineage (GTDB taxonomy): Bacteria > Pseudomonadota > Alphaproteobacteria > Rhodobacterales > Rhodobacteraceae > Pseudooceanicola. The sequence goes on from PAPR01000058.1 coordinate 30,495, forward strand.
GCAAATCGGTCCTTGTCACAACCCCTACCTATGCGGGCCGCATTTTTGAGGGCGAGGTGACCGCTTTCGACAGCAGGCTCGACAGCGTGACCCGCAGTGCGACGGTAAAAGCCGAGATCGCAAACCCCGAAGGCTTGTTGCTCGCGGGCATGACATTTGCCATTCGCATGACCGAAGAGACCGACCCACTGCCTGTCGTCCCTGCAACCGCCATCACATGGGACCGCAGCGGCGCGGGTATCTGGGTCGCCGAGGAGGGCAGCACAAGCCGCGTGCCTGTCACCATCCGCTACCGCGAGGGCGATCGGGTCTGGGTTGAGACTGACGCCCCCTTGGGCGCTGAGATCGTGGTCGAGGGGGCTGCGAAGCTGCGTGAAGGCGCGCAGGTCACCGCCGCTGGCGCGCGCAAAGGACCGGGCGCATGAGTTTCGAGAAAAGAGCGCATAAGGCGGGTTTCGCCGACATTTTTGTGGCGCGGCCCATCTTTGGGATCGTGTTGAACCTGCTGATCATCATCGCCGGGCTTGCGGCCTTCACCAGCGTGGACATCCGCGAAATGCCGGACGTCGACCGGCCCGTGCTTTCTGTCAGGACGACCTACGAAGGGGCCGTCCCCAGCACGGTAGACACCGAAGTCACCCAAGTGCTCGAAGATGCGCTCAGCGCGCTGGAGGGGATGTCCTATATAGAATCCACGTCGAGCACAGGGCCGAGCCGGATCACCATCGACCTGTCCGACGGCACGGACGTCAACGTCGCCGCCAATGAGGCGCGCGAGATCGTATCGGGCGCTCTGCGCTCCTTGCCCGATGATATCGAAGACCCCAGCGTAAGCAAAAGCGACAGCAACGCCGACGCGATCATTCGCCTTGCGCTTTTGGGCGATGCCAGCCTCGACACGCTCACCCAAACTGCCGAAGGGGCGGTTTACGAACGCCTGTCGCTGATCGACGGCATCGCCGAAGTCACCCTGCGCGGCGACCGGGCCAATGAGTTCCGCGTGGCGGTGAATATGCCGTCCTTGCTGAGCCGTGGGCTGACCATTTTTGATGTCTCGACAGCACTTCAACAACTGCGCGACGACACCGCTCTCGGCTCGCTCGCAAGCGAGTCCCAGACCCTCTCGCTGCGCGTCGGCAGCAAGGATGTCACTGTCGAAACCATCAATCAACTGCCGATCAATGACACGACCCAAGTGGCCGATATCGCCTTTGTCCAACTGATCCCGGAAGAGGCAAGCGTCTACACCCGCGTGAATGGCGAGACGGCCATCGGCCTTGATATCACCCGACAATCGGTGGGCAATACGCTGGAAATCTCGCGCGATGTGGGCATTGCTGTTGAGGAATTGCGCGGCCAAATGCCCGAGGGCGTGCAACTGCTGGTCACCTCAAACGACGGTATCTTCATCGAAGGCTCGATCAACGAGGTCGTCAAATCCATCCTCATGGCGACGGGCATCGTGGTGGCCGTGATCTTTCTGTTCCTGCGGTCCCCCAAGGCGACGCTGATCCCTGCGGTCACGATCCCTGTGGCCCTGATCGGGACGCTCGCGGCGATCTGGCTCACAGGGTTTTCCGTCAACACGATCAGCCTTTTGGCACTGGTTCTGGCGACGGGGATGGTGGTGGACGATGCCATCGTCGTGGTCGAGAACATCGTGCGCAAGCGCAAGTCCGGCATGGGGGCTTTCGCCGCCGCGGCATCGGGCACGAATGAGGTGTTCTTCGCCGTGATCTCGACTACCGCGACACTCGCAGCGGTCTTTATCCCGATCTCCTTCCTGCCGGGGCAGGCGGGCGGCGTTTTCTCCGAATTCGGCTTTGTGCTGGCCTTTGCCGTTACCCTCTCGTCGATCACCGCGCTCACACTCGCGCCCGTCCTGTCGGCCCTGTTGGACCCCGGCAAGACGCAGGCCAATGAAGAAGCCGCCGCGCCGGGCGCCTTGGCGCGTGGCTTTGACCGAGTGATGGATTTCGCCATCCGCACGCCTTTGCTGGTTTTGTCGGTTGCCATCGGCTTTGCCATGATCGCCCTGGGGGCCGCGATGACCTTGCCCTCCACCGTCACACCAGACGAGGACCGGGGCTTCTTCCTTGTGCAAGCGCGCGGCGCGTCGGACACGACGATTGATTATCTCGACACGCAGGTCTTGCTGGTTGAAGACATCCTCGCGCCCTACCAAGAAAGCGGGCAGATCGAGACCGTGCAGAGCATCATCGGCGTCGGCGGCGGCACCAGCGCATTTATCGTCGTTCGCCTGCCGGATTGGACCGAGCGCGAATTTACCCAGCAAGAGCTGATCGCGCAGATCAGTGGCCGTCTGGCTTCGGTCCCCGGCGTGCAGGTCAGCGCGCGTTCAACCAACAGCTTGAACATTCGCGGCGCGGGGGGCGGGCTGAGCTTTGCCGTGACCGGCACCAATCTGGCGAGTATGACCGAAGCTGCCGACAGCCTCGCTGCGGCGATGGCGCAGGATGCCACCTTCCTGAATCCGCAACTGTCCAACAACAGCGTGAACGCCCAGTTGGAGGTGACAGTGGACGACAGCGCCGCGGGCGATATGGGGCTTGATGGCTCTGATGTTTCGTCTCTCGTGCGGGCCATGGTGCAGGGGGATGTAGCGGTCAGCGTCTTTTCAGATGACGTCGAAGTGGACGTGAATGTCGTGCCCGGTGGGCCGCCGATCAACGATCCGTCTGACATCGCGTCCATGTCCATCCGCCTCGACAGTGGCGCTTATGTGCCACTTTCCACGGTCGCCTCGCTGGACATGGTGGTGAGCGACGCGCAGATCCAGCGGTTGGGCGGTGCGCTCTCCGTCTCATTGCAGGCGAACCTTGGCGAAGGTGTGAACCTGTCGACGGCGATGGACCGGCTGCTCACGCTATCCGACGAAGTCCTTCCCGAGGGCATCGGCATCACCTTCACCGGAGAGGCGGCGACACTCGACGATTCCCAAGGGGGCATCTACTTGGTGTTCGGTGTGGCGCTGATCGTGGTCCTGTTGGTGCTGGCCGCCCAGTTTGAAAGCTTTGCCAGCGCGGTTGTCATCATGATGACAGTGCCCTTCGGCTTTGCTGCTGCCTTGCTGGCGATCTCCATGACCGGCGGTTCGCTGAACTACTACAGCCAGATCGGCCTTGTGATGCTGATCGGGGTCATGGCCAAGAACGGCATTCTGATTGTCGAGTTCGCCAATCAGCTCCGCGAAGCAGGCGCGGACATCGACAGCGCCATCCGAAGCGCGCTGCGCCTGCGCATCCGGCCGGTGATGATGACAATGATCTCAACGGTCTTTGGCGGCCTGCCACTGATCCTGACCACCGGCGCAGGGGCTGAGGCCCGGATCGCCGTCGGCTGGGTAATCGTCGGCGGCTTGGGCTTTGCAACCGTGTTCACCCTGTTCCTGACGCCGATCTTCTACCGCTGGATCGCCGGCTGGGGCGCGGCCCCTGGAGGGGCAGCGCAGAGGCTGAAGTCGGAGGTTGAGGCGACTGCGGGGGTGTAGTGGGGGGACGCCAGTCGTTGCTGCGGATTTGATCCAGATGCACGCCAAAGCGCCAGCCCGCGATGGGGAGACCGATCGCATTCGCTTCCCCACGCCCAGAAGAGACGGGGGCACCATAGACCACTCGCCGCTGTGCGGGTGATGGCAAACAATCGCTCGGGTGCAGCGACAGAAACATGCGCACCAAACGTTGAATAGACAGGTAACAATTAGGAGCGACCAAATGCAGAACCGGATGAAACGATGCGCAACTGTTCTTGTCTTGGCGATGGCTACAACCGCTGTCCTGCCGGGGACCGCCGTGGCGGACAGAGCAATTGCGAAACACAGTGTCCATAAGCATGGGGCTAAGGTGAAAATCGTAAAACGGCAACGGCATGCCGTTGGCCACCGGTTCAGAAAACAGGATGTCGTCGTGGTCAAAAATTGGCGCGCACGCGGCCTTCCGCGTCCCGGTCGCAACGAAATCTACGTCGCGAACGGCGACAGCATTTATCTGGCGGCAGCAGCAACGCTTTTGGTTAAGGCTCTTATCAACTGAATTGCGGTCGAAATATCCGCAGATGCGAAGGTGGGTAGCGTTACCTGTAGTTCAGACAAACGATCGGTGTTTTGCTTCACGATGCAGGAATGACTGCTTTGGAACACGATCGTGCAAAGTTTGGTAACATATGGAGGTCCGGTAAGGGCCGTCCGTGAAGACGGCCCAATGGTTTAGATTTCGATAGCTTCGGCGATAGCCAGCGCATCTTCAAGTTCAACCCCGAGGTATCTGACAGCGCGGTCCGTCTTGGTGTGCCCCAACAGAAGTTGGACCGCTCGCAGGTTGCCGATTTTTTTGCAAATCTGCGTGACCTTTGTGCGCCGCATCGAGTGCGTGCCATATGCGCTGGCCTCCAGACCGATGGACGTCACCCACTCACGGACAATCCGCGCGTACTGGCGGGTCGAGATATGAAGCCGTTCGTGAAAGCGCCCAGGCCAGAGGTATTCGGATCCCAACATGATCGGCTCCCGCATCCACCTTGCCAGCGATCTTCGGGGGCCTTCAGAAATTTCGAAGCGTACAGGTTTCTGAGTCTTGCTCTGCAAAACCGATGCCCGTTCCTTGATTTGGCCTGACGCCATCACATCGACCGCCTTCATCTTCACCAGATCGCAGCCGAGCAGCTTGCTGTCGATGGCGAAGTTAAACAGCGCGAGATCGCGGTGGTTCTCGGCAAGCTCAAGTCTAACCCTGATTGCCCACACATGCTTGGGTTGCAGTGGGCGCTTCTGACCGACAGTGCGCCCCTTGTTCCAAGCTGGACGAAGCGCGCGAATGGCAGGTAAGTTTGGTGTTACCATGACTGATCCTCCGATCCGCCAATCCCTCCCACATCGACAACCGACGTTGACCCGGCAACCATATCATATGGTGCTCCAACGCATCCGAGGTCGGCTTCGAGCCCGCATTGACCGCCGTCAGTGCATCGGATGCCGCACCTGCATTCGGCCGCAGCCAGACCTTTCGCGACATTCGTGTCTTGCGCAGCGAATTTGTCTTGCAGTCCCGATACTCACGGACTGCCGTCATCGAAGCGGACGCTCGGCCCGTCGATGCTCCCTGCTGTAATGCAGCAGTCCGCTCCAACAGCAGTCGTGAGCAGATAGCGGCATCTGCAGAATCACTCTTCTTCCGCTGCGTTCAGGCGACTTTTCATGCTGCATCGCCGCGCATTAAAGCTGACCCTCTCTAAAGGGGCAGCATATGAATCAAGTCGAGTGGCGCGAGTGCGGATTTACGGTCATTCACTGCTTGCCGAATGCAAGTACAGAATACCTGCTAGAGCGATTACGACTGGAATGCGCCGCCTTCCTACCGCAGCGCAGTCCGCCGGGTCGGCCATCCAAGCTAAATCAGGCCGCTCCAGTTCTATTCTCCGCATTGCTTGAGTATACAGGCCTTTGCCAGCTGCTTCGAGTTCAGCGCGAAAGCCGGATCGCCTGATGATTGAGCAGCGATTATGGCGCCATCAATGAGCACGACGAAACCCCGAGTTGCTTGATCGACGTCGTCGATTCCAATCTCTGCGAGATCAGCTTTAAGCCATTCTGTAATTTGTCGCTTGTGGTAGGCGGCTGACCCGTGGACATCTGAGTGCCCGGAGTTGAATTCCGACGCCGCCTTGAGAAACGGGCAGCCATAGAAATACGGGTCAGCGAACCAGTCGTAAAGAATATCGAAAGCCCCGAGCAGGCGGGCGCGGGGGGTCTGTTCGAGCATGGCCAGCCGGTCAAAGAACCAATAGCGCCAGGCTTTTCCTTCGGCTTCCAGGACCGCCACGATCAGCGCCGCTTTGGACGGAAAGTGATTATACAGCGTCGCCTTCGCCGTACCGGCGCGCGCAATGACCGCGTCGACTCCCGTGGCGGTGAACCCATCGTTGCAAAAAAGCGTCGAGGCGGCAGAGATTATGCGGTCGCGCGCGGTGAACGGCTCTGTGCCGGTGACGCTCCAGGCAGGTCGCGGGGCAGGTTTCCGAGACGGCCGAAGGGCTCTGCTCGCGAGATCGTTCACTGTGGCCTCCTTATCGCTGATCGTGCGTCTGACCGCTCGACACTTGTTATCTAGTATACTGCCATTCTTGCGGCGCAAGAACAAGACAAGTTAGTATGCCAAGCCGTGTTTTCAGCCGAATCTGACAGGCTGTCCAGATCCTTTGCCGCGCGCCACAGGATGACATGGCGCCGGTCAAAAGTGCAAAATTCATCCTCGTAACGCAAGTTTTCTCGACTTATCGCGGAAATTTTTGTCACTTCCCGAAAATAGCCGCGATTTTCGACCGCCCAAGTTGACAAGTCGAAAGCTTATCACCGAAAAAAAGACAGACCGGTTAGTCTTGTTGAACTAAAAAAGGTAGCCAGATGATGCTCACGAACCCCATTCCGGAACGGCAGGCTTTGCGAACGCTGCCCCGCAGCGGCGCGCATCTGGCGGTCAGAAACCTCAGTCACACCTATCGGTGGACCCAGACCCCCGTGCTGACCGACATCTCTTTCGATGTCACGCCAGGCGAGATCGTCGCCCTTCTGGGACGGTCCGGCTGTGGGAAATCCACCCTGCTTCACATGATTTCCGGCCTGTCCCAGCCAAGTGCGGGGGAGGTCGTGATCGACGGCAAGACCGTCACCGATTCCTCGCCGCGCTGGGTCTTCATGTTTCAAAGCCCCTCTCTGCTGCCCTGGCTGACGGTGGCGCAGAACGTTGCGATGGGCCTGAAATTCACCCGCAGGTCTTTTGAAGTCCCGCAGCGCGTGCCCGAGGTTCTCGATCTAGTCGAGATGGGAGGCTACGCCGATCGCAACGTGCAGGATCTGTCCGGCGGGCAAAAGCAGCGTGTCGCCCTGGCCCGGTCGCTGGCGCCCAAGCCCGAGATGCTACTGCTCGACGAGCCGTTCTCGGCGCTCGACGCCTTTACCCGGCGCAGCCTTCAATCCGAGGTGCGCGACATCGCCCGCGAACTGGGCCTGACCATCGTCATGGTCAGCCATGACGTGAGCGAGGCGGTGCGGATGGCAGACCGGGCGATCCTACTGGATTCCGATCCCGGCCGGCTGGTCAAGGATGTCGCGATCACGCTCAACGAACGCGAACGCAAGAACAGCGACGGCCGCTATCATACTGAACTGAAGACCGTCATGGGCATGTACAGCGCGATTGCTGGCGAAACCATGGGCCCTGTCCTCGACTGATTCAACTTTTCAAAGGAACCAACTTCATGAAACGACTGATCAAAGCGACTTCTCTTCAGTCCGCATCCGATCTGCACAGCCATTGCTGCGGAGGGGATGGCAGCGTCGATATGGATCGTCGGCACGCGCTCGACATGCTCGCGAAAGGTGGGCTTGCCGCCATGCTGGGCTCGCTAGCGTCCAGCCTTGCCACAGCCGCCGCGGCGCAGGAAGACGACGTGCTGCGCATTGGCTATCTGCCGATCACCGACGCCACCCCGCTGCTGGTCGCCCATGCCATGGGGTATTTCGCGGACGAGGGGATCAAGGCCGAGGATCCGACGCTGATGCGGGGCTGGTCGCCGCTGATCGAAGGGTTCGCCGCGGGCCGGTTCAACCTTGTCCACTTTCTCAAGCCGATCCCGATCTGGATGAGGTACAACAACAATTTCCCGGTCAAGGTCATGGCGTGGGCGCATACCAATGGCTCGGCCCTTGTCGTGGGCAAGCAGCATAAAGATGTGACCGATTTTTCCGGGTTGGGCGGCAAGCAGGTGGCGGTGCCGTTCTGGTATTCCATGCACAACATTGTGCTGCAATACGCCTTGCGCAACGCGGGTATCAAACCCGTCATCCGCAGTCAGAGCGACCCGCTCGCAGAGGATGAATGCAACCTTCAGGTGCTGCCGCCGCCCGAAATGCCGCCCTCACTCGCCGCGGGACAAATCGACGCCTACATTGTGGCCGAACCTTTCAACGCGATGGGCGAATTGCTGGCAGGCGCGCGGATGCTGCGCTTTACCGGCGATATCTGGAAGAACCATCCCTGCTGCGTCATCTGCATGAACGAGCAGACCACCACGGCCAAGCCGGAGTGGACCCAAAAGGTGATGAACGCGCTGGTGCGCGCCTCGATCTATGCCAGCCAGAACAAGAGCGAGGTCGCAGAGATGTTGTCGCGCGACGGCAAGGGCTATCTTCCGGCACCTGCCGCTGTCGTCCAGCGCGCGATGACGCTTTACGAGGGGAACGCGGACTATATCGACAGCGGTGCCATCCAGAACCAAGCGGAATTCAACAACAGCCGCATCGACTTTGCCCCCTGGCCCTATCCGTCTGCCACGCGGCTGATCGTCGAGGCGATGAACGAAACGGTGGTTTCCGGCGATACACGGTTCCTCGACGGGCTGGATCCCGATTTCGTCACCGAGGATCTGGTGAACTACGACTTCGTCCGCACGGCGCTCGAGCAATATCCCGATTGGCAATCCGCCCTGTCGATCACGCCCAGCGCCGATCCGTTCGTGCGCGAAGAGGTGCTGAAGCTATGACCGACGTCACCTCTATCCAGACGCAGGCGCGTGCGATGCGCCTGCCAAAGCTGGGGCGCGTCCGGGTTCTGGTGAATGCGGTCATCGGCATGTCCGGCCTGTTGGTCCTGTGGTGGCTGGGCGGCCGCTATGTGGCCAGCAATCCGAACATGATGGCCTTTACCAATTTCGCGCCCACGCCGACCCTGGCCCGGCTGGTGCAGATGTTCGCCTCGGGCGAGGTGGTGGACATGGCCCTGCCCTCGCTGTCGCGGGTGGGCTACGGCCTGCTTTACGCCACCGCCATCGGCGTGCCGATGGGCATTCTCGTCGGACGCGGCCCGCGCTTGAACGAGATCACTAACGTGCCGTTCCAGTTCATGCGAATGATCTCTCCGCTGGCCTGGATGCCGATTGCGGTGATGCTGTTTGCCACCTGGGACGCCGCAATCATCTTTCTAATCACCATGGCGGCGCTTTGGCCGATCCTGTTTTCCACGGCGGCCGGCGTGAAGCGCATCGATCCCGCCTGGCTGAAGGTCGCGCGCAACCTTGGCGCTAACCCATTCCACATGCTCTTCACGGTCATTCTGCCCGCCATCGCCGTCGATGTGCTGATGGGCATCCGGCTAGCGCTTGGCGTCGCCTGGATCGTGCTGGTGCCGGCAGAGTACCTGGGGGTCAGTTCGGGCCTTGGCTACGCGATCAACGATGCGCGCGACACGCTCGACTATTCGCGCCTTGCGGCAACGGTCGTCGTGATCGGCATGATCGGCTTCACCCTCGACTCTTTGGCGGGCCTTTTGGTGAAGAAATTCAACTGGATGCGCGGAGGGCATTGATGCCCCTCCGACTTTGTCACAACCGCCGCGTGCCGAGGCGGATCAGGCTGGCACAAGCCATGCCCCTTATATCACCCGCGATGCTCGGCAGTCGCCCCATTGCAGGAAGGATCATTCCATGTCCGACGCAGCAGTAACCGAAACAATCACCACCTACCTCCGTCCGATCGACGCCGACGGCCTTGCCAAATTCGCCGAGAAAGGCCGCAACAACCCGAATGCACGGGGCACCAACAAGGTCCGCACCGTGATTGAAGGGCAGTACCGCAGCCTCTCCTATGTCGGCAATCACGCCGCCGTCGTCGTCGACGAACCGCTGCATCTGTTCGGCCAGGACACCGCACCGGCCCCGGGTGAGATCGTGCTCAGCGCGCTTGGCGGATGCCTTGCCGTCGGCATCACCGCCGTGGCCACGGCGCGCAACATCAAGCTGTCCAAGCTTGAGCTATTCCTCGAAGGCGACATCGGCAACCCAGCCGCATGGGGCGCCGGTGGTGCCGAGAAGGCACCGGCCGACATGGGCTTTCAGGAAATCCGTGTCTCGGTCGACGTCGAGGGCGATGCCACGCGCGAAGAGCTCGACAAGATCGTCGCCCACGCGAATTTCTATTCGCCCGTCGCCAACACAATGCGCAACCCGATCGATTTCACGATCGGCATGGCCGACTGACCAGCACCGATCGAGGGCAGCATCCGCAAGGGGCTGCCCCGCCATTCACAGTCCACAAAACCGAGGGTGATCCACCATGGCTGACACGACCCAGAGCGGCGCCGCGCCGCTGACCGAATGTTCCGTACCCGGCGGCATGAACGTCCATGCCGCGTCTCTTGAACGGATCGCGGATCTCGCACGGCACGAGCTGGCGCCGCGTGCCGCCGACATCGACGCAGGCCACTATCCCCGCGAGCTGCTGGCGCAGTTTGGCGCAGAGGGCGCCTTTGGCTTTCATCTCGGCTCCGGCAACTCCGACTTTGCCAGCGCCATCACCGCGATGACCTCGGTCTCGCGTGCCTGCGGTGCCAGCGGCTTTCTGACCTGGTGCCACGATGTTTACGGGCTGTATCTCGACCATTCCGAAAACCGGGGGCTGGCGGAACGGCGCCTGCCCGATCATGTCGCCGCGCGCAGCTTCGGCGGGACAGCCCTGTCCAATCCGATGAAGGCGCTGGCCGGGATCGAGCCGATGATCCTGCGCGCCAAACCGGCCCAAGGCGGCTATGTCGTGTCCGGCACACTGCCCTGGATCAGCCACATTCGCGAAGGACAATACTGTGCAGCTATCGCCAAGGTCGAAGGCGGGCGCGACGATCACGAGATCTTTTTTCATCTGCCCATCGACGAACGTGTCGGTCTGACCAAATGCCCGAAATTCTCGGGCATGGAAGGCACCAGCACCTGGGGCATCGCCCTGAAGGATTTCTTCGTCCCCGAGGAGGATATGATCGCGGATCCAGCGCGGCCGTTCATCGCCCGAGTGCGCGCCCGGTTCATCCTGCTTCAGATGGGTATGGGCCTGGGCGTCGTGCGCGGCAGCATCGACGACATGGAAGGGGTTGAGGATCAGCTGGGCCACGTGAACCAGTTCCTTGACGACCGGCCCGACGCCATGCTGGCTGAATATGACGATCTTTTCGCGCGCACAATGACGCTTGCGGGCCGCGAGGACACGACCAGCCCAACATTTTTCATGGATGTGCTCGACCTGCGCGCCGAAGTCTCGGAACTTTCGCTGCGCGCGGCGCAATCCGCGCTGCTGCATCAGGGCGCGCGCGGCTACCTCATGGCGTCGGCGCCGCAGCGGCGGGTGCGCGAGGCGCATTTCGTCGCCATCGTCACGCCCGCGATCAAGCATCTGCGCTGGCAGATGGCCAAACTCTCGACCGAGATCCAGCCCGCCGAGGCCGCCGCATGAGCACCGATGAGCTTGCCGAACCGACCGACGGGCTGGGCCCCTGGCGCGAATATCTGTGCCGCGCGTGCGGACTGATCTATAACGAAGGCGAAGGCGACCCGGATGGCGGCCTGGCCCCGGGCACGCGATTCGACGACATCCCCGATGACTGGGTCTGTCCGATCTGCGGTGTCAGCAAGGGCGATTTCGAACCCTATGAACGCCCCAGCGCGCCTGCCGTGGCCGCCAGCCAGACAGGAATTTCAAAGGCGGATGTGGGTATCGTGATCATCGGCGCGGGCCTTGCCGGCTGGGCGACCGCGCGGGCGCTGCGGGAACTGGACCCAGAGCGGCCGATCACCATCGTCACGGCCTGTCCGGGCCATGTCTACAACAAGCCCGAGATTTCGCGCGCGCTGTCGCGCAAGGCAAGCCCCGACGCGCTGCAACGCGCGACCGGGCCGGACGAGGCGGCCCGCCTGGGCATCCGTCTGGTCGCCCATACACATGTTGTGGGTCTGTCGGCGCAATTCCGGCGCCTGCGGACAACACGCGGCACAATCCCGTTCACGCATGTCGTGCTGGCGCTAGGGGCACACGCAACCATGCCCGCAGGCCTCAACCCGCACCATTCCTGGCGGATCAACAGCCTTGATGCGTGGCGGGCGTTTCACACCAATCTCGGGACCGCACCGCGCCGGATCGCCATCGTGGGCGGCGGCATGATCGGCTGCGAACTGGCTGAGGATTTCGCCCGCGCCGGTCACGCGGTTCAGCTGATCGGCCTGGGCATGGTGCCGCTTGACACGCTGGTTCCCGTCGAGGCGGGCGAGCGACTGCTGGCCGGCCTGCGCCGTGCCGATGTCGACTATTTTGGCGGCCAGACGGTGACCTCCAGCGCGCGCGAAGCCGATGGCACCGTGTCGCTGACGCTGGCCGACGGGCGTGCCCTTGTGGCCGACCGGGTCGTCGCGGCCACCGGTCTGGCGATTGATACACGCTTCCTGAAAAACGCCGGTGTCGATGTCTCGCCGGTCGGGATCTCCGTCGACGCGAGCGATCTTTCCACCAACATCGCGGGCATCTACGGGCTAGGCGATTGCGTCGCCATCGACGGTGCGCCCTGCCGGTTCATCGAGCCGATCCCGAAACAGGCCGAGATCATCGCCCGCGACATCGTCGGCCTGGACCATGGCGGCTATCGCCATCGCGCGCCGATCATCCGGCTCAAATCCGTCGAGACGCCGCTGACGATCGAAGGCCCGCCCCACGCAAAGGGCGAATGGCGTGTGATCGCGCAGTCGCCCGAGACGCTCGAAATGGAACGCTGGGATGGCGAGAGATGCGTCGCCCGGCTGACCGCCTGAGGCCCGGCCGGACCCGTCGCCCGGCCGCCACAGACAGACCGTCCCGGTCGGAAGACCGGGGCACATTCATACCGTTTTCAACACAGGAGACCATCCATGCAACGCGTCGAACTCACCGAGAAGATCCTGGACATCAAACGTGAAAAGGATTTGACCTGGAAGCAGATCGCCGAGGAGATCGGCGGCTACACGCAGGTTTTCATCACCTGCGCACTTTTGGGCAACATGCCGCTGCCATCCGCACAGGCAAAGAAGGCAGGTGCTATGTTCGGACTCAGCGAGAGTGAGGTGAAGATGCTGTCGGAAGTGCCGATGCGCGCGCCTGACACGCAGATGCCGCCGCAGGATCCGACGCTTTATCGGTTCTACGAGGCGATCCTTGTTTTCGGCCCTGCTCTGAAGGAAACGCTTCACGAGGAGTTCGGCGACGGGATCATGTCGGCCATCGACTTTGATCTCGGGTTCGAGCGGCAGCCGGATGCCAAGGGTGATCGGGCGCGGATCACGATGAGCGGGAAGTTCCTGCCTTACAAGTATCATAGCGTCTCGGACGATGTGCAGCAGCTCGGCATAAAGCCCACTTGATTCAGGGCGACAACGCGCTCCGGCGAGGCCTGCCCCCATTAGTCATTGGCGCTGGATCGGCGCGCCGGAGCATTTATTCAAAGTCAATGGTCTTAATTGATGGTAAATGGGGGTTTACACATCCATCTGTTTTCATAAATGCACGACGGGGCATAAACCGACTCATCCCGCTTGGATTCTCAAGGCGCGCAGCCCCCGATCTAGTTATGGTGCTTTCCAAAGGGGCGCGAATGAATGCTACGCCGGGAGTTGCGCTGCAGGATGCCCCGACCGCGCAATCGTGAATACGTGTCTGACGACGCTATCATTGCACATTCGTAAGCGGTGCGCCGCCCGCACACTTTCGAGCTGACGTGTGATCTGCGATTCAGAGGCTTCTTTGATTTGTGGGGAGTTTCTCGATGGGAGCTTTGAG
>PAPR01000059.1 GCA_002709085.1 Pseudooceanicola sp.
AGCCCGCCGCAACACTCGCGACCAGCAGGACCACCGCGGCCGCACCTCTCTGCCAGCCTGTGTCTCGAGGTGACGAGGGGCGCGAGTGCCGGACCCATTCCGCCACGCCAAAGCCGATCACCAGCCAGAACGCACCGACGATCCACCCGTTCACCACATCCGACAGGAAATGCTCGATCAGGTAGAGACGGCTGCCACCGATCAGGACCGCGAAACTGCCTGCTGCCAGAAGGGCTGACGGAATACCGATCAGCTTCTCGCGCCAGAGGATCACGACCAGGGTGCCCCAGAAGGCGACCGACAGGGTCGCATGGCCGGAGGGGAAGCTGCCTGAGGTCTCAACGAAATAGCTCAGGTCAGGACGGGGACGGGCGAAAGTGCCCTTCAGCAGCCGGACTGTGATCAACTCGCCGCCGAGCGCCACGCAGAGATGCAGGAGGGACGACCGACGCCGCGTCAGCGCCAGCGCAATGGCCGCGCCAAGGAAGGCCGCCAGCACCACCGGCCAGTGACCCAGCTGGGTGATCAGACCGAAGGCCTTCAACAGCTCCGGCGTCCAGAAGGCGTGGATCAGCCGGGCGAAGCGCAGGTCCATTTCGGCAACCTGCGGCAGGCGCAGGAAATCGAAGACCGTGTCGGCCCAGGCAAAGACCAGGTAGCCGCCCACGCCGATCAGCATCGTCAGGGTCAGTCCGTCGAACCGATCTGCATCGAAGCGGCGTGCCAGGAAGGTGGTGATAGAGGGATGCCGTTCCATCATGCCCCGCACGCGCGGTCGCGACAGGACAGACTCCCGAAGAAGGCCCATCCAGCGCAGCACCAGCGGGAGCCCGCGCTGGACCTGCGCGGCGATGACATAGAAGGCGAAAATGACGACGGCCACGGCCCCTATCACCATTGCCGCACGCCCTGCGACCGGCCCGATCCGCGCCAGCAGATCACCCGCCGTATAGCCGATCGCGACATGAGCTAGCGCATAGGGAAAGGCGCTGGCAATGTTCCACAGACGGAAGGTGCGGACAGGCATCCCCGTCAGCGCGGCCGCCAGCGGCACCAGGCCTGCCACCGGACCGAGGAACCTGCCGATGACCAGGGCCATGCCGCCCCGCCTGTCGAATAGCTTCTGGGCCCTCAGATAGGTCCGAGAGCGGGTCGGCGCCCAGTCCTGCGGGAAGCGTTTCATGGCATAACGGGCCAACAAATAGCCCATCTCGCCGCCGAGGATCGCACCGATGGCGACGAACCAGACCAAGTCGAAGAAGTCGATCCGCCCGAGCCGGACCAGCGCCCCGCCGGCATCGACGATGAGCGTGCCGGGCACGACAACACCGGTCAGGAAGAAGGATTCAAGCATCGAGGCCGCGCCGATGATCCAGTAGGACCAGAGGCCGAGCGCTTCGAGCGATGGCAGAATGTGGCTGGCCCAGCCGGACATGGCGGCTCCTCACGAATGGTGTCACCGGGCTGATAACGGGTGTTCCCGCCACGGCAAAGCGTTGGCGACCACGATTACAAAATCGCAATGTCGGCGTCAGCACCAGGGAAAGTCGGCCTGTCAGAAAGCGAACATGCAGGGTCCCCTGCGCATCTTCCGAAAGGCCCATTCGGTGTCAGACCTTCAGACCTCCTCCCGCCACGCCCTGACGACGCGCCTCATCCACGCCGGCCTTGCCCTCAGCATCATCACTCAGCTTACCACTTCGCTCGTGATGCGCGCGCCGCACGGCACCTCGCCGGGCGACCTGCTCTTCGAGGTCCACGAGTATTCCGGTTACGCCGCCCTGGGCTTTGCCGCTCTCTTCTGGCTTGCGCTCGGCTTGCGGACTAAGGGCACATCCCTTGGGTCACTGATCCCATGGTTCTCCGCCAATCGCCGCGCCGCGCTGGTCGAGGACACGAAGGCACAACTGGCCTCGGCCCGCCACCTGTCCTTACCCGACATGGACGATCATCGTCCGATGGCGTCCGCGATCCATGGTCTGGGTCTTCTGCTCATGACGCTCATGGCCACTATCGGCACCGCCTCGGTGCTGTTTCCGGGCGTCCGCGAGCAGGTGCTCGGGGTTCATGTGCTCTTCGCCAATGTCGTCTGGGCCTATTTGATCGGACAAGCGGGGCTCGCTTTGCTGGCACACTGGACGCGGCATTTGGATCTTCGGGAGATGTGGCGGTTTGGGGCGTGAACCCAGATTCGGTGGCGGGCAGATCCGGCCATTTCGAGAGAGATGAGACTGCGGGGCCGACGACACGCAATCCTCATGTCACGATGCCGAGCTTCGCTCCGGTCGCGCTACCCGATCGTCTTTCCACGGCATTCAGAATCGAGCGGCAGCTGTGGTTCTCTTCCGTCAGCTGTCGCCGATATCGTGTTCCTTTCGGCAACATCCGTCAGGGGTTCGAGTCCGAGAAATGTTCGGTCTGTCGAGCGGGTGATCGCAGCCCGGATCTTCGCATTTCGGCAGACCCGCATCTGATTAGGATTTTTGAACCGATTTTCGAAAGTCGCAAGCTTTCCGTCAGCAGCCGCAAACTCGGATAGACGCAGGCCCGTCTACTCTACACCACCAAGCACGGCCTTGGCGACCGCGGGCCAACAATTTCTGCGGATTTTGAGACACCGCCAACATTTTCTCAGTGAGAGAAGTCCGTGTCCACTACAGGGGGCGAAGCCTTGCCGAAGGCTGGAGGACCAACATAACCGAAATAAGGCCGTTTCCCCGGTTCCCTTAACCGCGCCAAACCCGTCCAAGGTCCAAAATTTTGCGATATTTCCACTGATACAGACAAATCCCGGCAAAATCGCTTCGTCGTCACCCCTTCTGGCCAATATTGGGTTGCGCCCAGTTTGAAGGAACCACGCATGAATACACCAGACAGAACAGTGCTGCTCGGCTGGGTAGAGGCAGCCATCAGAGAAGATAACCCGGCCCTGCCGTTCCTCCGACGGGCGGCGCACGCCCATTATCGGCCAGGCCCAAGCGTCGCAGCATTCGTGCCGAAGCCTGTCATCTGCTCGGCTTGTTGAGATGCCAAGAGGCATCTCGAGCCGGTGTATTAACTGTATATCCCAACCCGCCCAGAGACGGCGCACCAGCATATCCGGGCCCTCAAGACCGTGCGTGACGCGCGATAGTTCGGCAGGTCAGACCACAGCGGCGACTTTGCACCATTGCAGCCGCTGATGATGCGCTTGTGACTTGCCATGTCGAGAGGCTGGCGCTGGAACACCGCACCGACCTTGCCATCGAAAGGCTGGAACTCACATCCATCGCGCAGGAATACCGGCTGGAAGGTCAGACGCGGATGCTTTCGGATATCGAGATCACCGCTGGTGCCGAGGTCGAGCGGTCTGACACGCCCACGGGGCGGGGGAGTGAGACCTCGCGGGTTCTGAAAGCGAGTTTCGAGATACCCCTCTACGACACCGGCAAGCTCACCAAACGCCGGGGAGAGCTGGCCTACATGCGCGCGGCGAACGAACTGGCGCAGTTGGCCGTGAATGCCCGGTCCGAAGCCCGGTCGGCCCATGCCGCGGTCACCGGCAAATACAACATCGCCCGGCACTGGCGGGACGAGGTGCTGCCTTTGCGGCGGACCATCGATAAGGAGGCGCTGAAGTCCTACAACGGCATGCTGATCTCGACTTTTGAGCTGATCACCGACGCCCGTGAGGGCCTTGAAGCCGAACTCAGCTACGCCGAGGCAAAGGCCGATTACTGGCACGCCGAGGCTGCAATGACCGCTGCCATCTGGGGTGCCGCGACAGGAGGTGCAGAATGAACCGCAGACAACTTCTTGCTGGCGGGGCCGGCCTCGCCATGGCCTCTGCCGCACAGGCCCAGACCCGGTTCCGGGACCTTCCCGAAGCCGCGAGCTATGACAGCCCGAACACGCAGGTCCCGCCGCGACCCGGCAACGGGCCGGACTACAACCCAGTTGTGACGCTGAACGGCTGGTCCCTTCCCTGGCGCATGAACGGCAATGTGAAGGAGTTCCATCTGGTCGCCGAGCCGGTCGAAAGGATCATGGCCAACGGCATGGTGGCGCGGCTCTGGGGCTACAACGGCCAGTCCACCGGCCCGACCATCGAGGCGGTCGAAGGCGGGCGGGTGTGCATCTATGTCACCAACCGGCTGCCCGAGCACACTTCGGTCCACTGGCACGGGCTGATCCTGCCCTCGGGCATGTACGGCGTCGGCGGGCTGTCGCACCCCGCGATCCCGCCCGGCAAGACCTTCGTCTACGAGTTCGACCTGACCAAGTCAGGCACCTTCATGTATCACCCGCATGCGGACGAGATGGTGCAGATGGCCATGGGCATGATGGGCCTCCTCATCGTGCATCCGCGCGACCCGGCCTTCATGGCCGTAGACCGGGATTTCGCCTTCCTGCTGGCGGCCTATGACATCGACCCGGGCACCTATATCCCGCGCGTGGCGGAGATGACCAACTTCAACATGTGGACCTGGAACAGCCGGATTTTTCCGGACATCGACCCGCTGGTGGTCAACAAGGGCGACCGGGTGCGGGTTCGGTGCGGCAACCTGACGATGACGAACCACCCGATCCACATGCACGGCTATCACTTCGAGGTCACCTGCACCGATGGCGGCTGGGTCCGCCCCGAGGCGCGCTGGCCCGAGGTCAGCATCGACATCCCCGTCGGCGCCATGCGCGCTTACGAGTTCGACGCGATCCACGAAGGCGACTGGGCGATCCATTGCCACAAGTCGCATCACACGATGAACGCCATGGGGCATGACCTGCCCACCTTCATCGGGGCGGACAAGCGCAAGCTGACCGGCATGATCCGGAAGGAAACACGCGGCTACATGCCCATGGGCACGGCCGGGATGGCCGACATGGGCGAAATGTCGATGGAGCTCCCCGAGAACACCGTGCCGATGATGACCGGGTGGGGGCCCTACGGACCGCTGGAGATGGGGGGCATGTTCTCTGTGGTGAAGGTCCGCGCGGGCATCGCGGCCGACGACTACTCCGACCCCGGTTGGTATAAAACCCGCCGGGCACCGAAGCCTGGGAATGGACCGGCGAGCTTCCCGAGGAGGCCCGCAACACCAGCCCCGATACCCTCATCTCCCCCCGCGACCATGTGCGTCGCGGTTGATTTCCCCCGGCGCCCGGCCCGTCCGGGCGCATCCCCCCTCGTCTTGAAAGGACATTCCTTATGAAAACCCTGATGACCCTTGCCTTCGCTCTCTTCGCCTCGACCGCAGTGGCGGAAGGCACCCACAGCCATGGCGACATGGAAATGAGCATGGGCACGATCACCAAGGTCGACACCCAGTGGAACCGCCTGACCATCGATCACGGCCCCCTCGAGAACCTGGACATGGAGGCGATGACGATGGTCTTCGAGGTTGTCGATCCGGCGATGCTGGAAGGCCTGTCCGAAGGTCAGGAGGTCGCCTTCACCGCCGACCGCGTGAAGGGCAAGCTGACCGTGACCGAGATTACGGTCGAGTAACTTAACGATATATCTCCTCTGCGGCGCCCTGATCGACCGGGGCGCCGTTACCTCAGACGGCTGCTCAGCCGATGAAGCAGTCCTCTGCTACGGTCACAATCGTCGTTTGGCGAGTTCCCGATAGAGCGCGGGTGGCGAGACCCCGATATCTTCGGCGACCCGTTTCCATTGCCCCTCTGGCGGCGCGCCATTCAGGTCAAGCCAGGCATCCAGCCTGCTGGACACCTTGCGCATGCGCAGGATCTCGATCCGCGTCCGCTGTGACTGGATTGTGTGGGCGTAGGCCTCGATCAGGCCAAGCGCGATCTCCGGACGATTGCTCAAGGTGGTTAGGAACGCCACCCTGGACAGGATCGCAACTTCAGCCGCGTCGTGGACCACGGCATCACAATGGTAGGTGTCGGCAAACAGTGACGCCTCGGCCAGCGCCATCCCGCTCCGGGCGACAGCCAGCGTCAGGGCCGTGCCGTCGGCCAAGGCGCGTTCCAGCGCGACGGAGCCGGACCGGACAAGATACATCGACCGGACGAGGTCCTCCCTCCGGAAAATCGCCGCCCCGGTGCCGAAGGTCATTACGGGCGCACCATCGAATATCGTCTGCCAGTCGGACATGATAGATATCATACGGGTATTCCCTGCTATCCGATAGGTTTGTCGCAATAGTCGAAAGGTGCTTTCATGAAACCGCAGATTTTCGTTGTGGCCACGGCGGTGATCGGATGGACGCCGATTGCGTTTGCCGAAACCGACCACCAGCCCGGCATGGACCACGCGGCGCACATGCAGATGCAGAGGCCGCCAGATCGAACCTTAACCGAGCCGGGTCAGGGTGCATTTGCGGCGCTAAGCGAGGCCGTGCGAGTGCTGGAGGCCGATCCCAATACCGACTGGACGAAGGTGGATCTTGCCGGCCTTCGGGCGCATTTGCTCGATATGGATCGGCTCGTCACCGACACGGCCGTGACAGAGACAATGCTGTCCGACGGTATTCTGGCCGTGGCAACCGGAGATGACGCGACGATTGCCACGCTACGACGCATGGTTCCTGCCCACGCAGCGCAACTCGGGCGGGACGACCGCTGGCGGGTCTTAGCCACAGAAACCGACACCGGCGCCGAGCTTCGTGTCACCAGTAGCGATCCCGCTGTGGTCGCCCGCATAAAGGGGTTGGGCTTCTTCGGGCTCATGGCCAGTCAGGATCATCATCGCGGCCATCACATGATGATGGCGCGCGGAGAGGACGCCCACGCTCATTGATTCAAAGGAGGGACGCTTCGGAAGTATATTGGCGTTGTTAGATCATTTCGTCCAAGTGTCCGCTGACATTGCACCTCCTGGGCCCGCTCGGACCAGGTCGACCGGATGAAGGCGAGGGTATTCAGCACCGTTTCTTCGGTCAGAGCATCCTCGGAAGCAGGCATCCCGCTCTTGAATCCTGTGACGCCCGGGCCTCCGGCGCGGCCTGCTCACCCTTCAGCATGTATTCCAGCAAGAGTGACGTGCCGTGATGCCAGGTGTGGCTGGACACTTCATGCGGTGACGCAAGCAGAATGCCATCCTTTCCGGGCGTCCGCCGGTCGGGCTGGCCTTCGAGCTTGGCCCAATGAGAGGACGCAAAGGTCCCGGCCTCACCGCCGAGACCGCGGCGCTGGCTTCGATATCATGATCCGTGAGCCGGTGATCGGCCTTCGCCACCGTCGCTGCGCAGCCAAACAGAACCGTCGCCGGTTTCATTTGGCGCGGAAGTCCGCGTGGCACGCACCGCAGGCTTTCCCGATTTGCTGAACCGCCAGTCCGAGGTCGGCCGAGGTCTGGACGGTTCCGACAAACCGCCGGAAACGTCATCAAGGTCCTTCGCACTCATCCGATTCATCACATCAGGGTCTTTCACGCCGCTGTGCAAGGGCCTCGGTGCGGGTGGCGATGAGGGCGATAGCGATGTATTTCTTCAATTTTTTCCCTTTTTACTGAGCGGACCAAGTTACATTGATCCATGTGGTCATGTCCGAGGCCGCGTGGCCAACCATGTGGCAGCGGAAAAGCCCCTTGCAGGGATTGTCGACGACGAAGGCGATCTCCGTCGGCTCGTCCGGATAGCTGAGGATCGTGTCGCGCATCGGGCCGAGCATTCCGTCTTCAGCCACCTGCCGGAAGTGCACCCCGTGCAGGTGCATGCATGGGCAAAGGCGGTTTCGTTTGTCAATCTCACGCGCACGGGTTCGCCCCGGCCAAGGCCGGCAAAGGGCGTGTCGGTTATGCCGACCTGACCCGCCAGCGCCCAAAATTGGCCTCTCCCCGCCATCTCGCGAAAGCCCATAGAGCGGCCGTTCATCATGGCACCGGACATGCGACTCATGGCTCCGCCCTGCTTCGCCATCTCAAGCCGCCGGGCGCTGTCGATCCCCCACACATTCATGTTCGGCTTCGGCGGCAGGGCGGCAGGTGTGTCGCGCCGATTGGCAGAGGCCATGCCAGTGGCTGAAAACCGCGCCTGCGACCGCTACCGTTCGTCGTCGAACCTGAGGAGCGCCGCAGTTTCTCCGTCATCCGCCGTCACATCGACGATCAGGTCGATGCGCTGCGCCGGAGCGAGGATTAGCTCGAAATCTACGGGTTCCGGCGCGGGCAGAGGCATGCCGTCCAGCGCGCCGATCCAGCCTTTGCGGTCCGCCATTTGAAGCACGAAGATCCTCGCATTGGACGCGTTAATCAAGCGCAGGCGGAGGCACTGGTTGGCCCTCACCCCGCTGGCATAATCATAGGTCCCGTTGATGCACGGCAGGTTGCCGAGGCGGCCTCAATGGCTGCGGCTCATCGGGGGGACGAACGGCTCCATGAACCGCGCGTTCTCGGGGTTCAGAAGCCAGTCGTCGAGAACCAGCACGCCGTCCAGATCGACCTCCGGCGCATCCGCTTCCTCTACGATCAGCGTGCCAGAAAGGCCGCGCGCCACCTGCTCGAACGAGCACGTGCGCCTGATACAAGTAGGTTCCAGCGTCCGGCACGGCGCATTTGAGCGGGGCGGTCTGCGCGATGAAAACGCCCAGGCGGTGACGATCAACGCGATGAAGAGTATATGCCGCAAGGGACCTCCCGGAGTGTCACCGGAGTATGGCTCCCGGCCGTTCGCGAGCTCAATCGGAGCGGACAATCACACTCCGGCAAAGAACCTAACGCCCAACCAGATCCCCATGAGCATCATCATCAGGTTCTCAGTCAAGGAGATGAACCCGAGGGGCACTTTGGACGACCCACCGACGCAGGCACACTTGAGCTCCCGCTTGTCGATGTAAACCGCCTTGAAAACGCTCACCGCGCCGATCGTTCCTATAAAGAGCGCCACGGGGGCAGATATCCAAGGCAGGATTCCAGCCGTCATCAGAGTGCCCGCCAGCGCCTCGCCATAAGGATAAATCTTGCCGTAGGGCACCCATTTTTTCGCCAGTAGGTCGTAGTTCAGGAACATGGTCGAGAACTGCTCTACATCCTGCAACTTCTGGATCGCCAGAACCGTCATCGACAGCGAGATGAACCAGATGAAGCTCTGCCAAGTCAGGACGTTTCCATATTGATGCCAGGCCAGACCGAGTGCCAGCAGCGCGCAGACCGAAAAGATCGCGATCACGGGCCGGTAGCTGGTGTCGCTCTGCTCCTCCTTCGGTGGGTCGATCCCGAGGAAAATGCGCAGCTCGTCGTGACCGCCGATCCTCTCGCCATCGACAAATGTCTGCGGGGTCGTCTTCACATCATGCTCTCGCATGAACGCATCGGTCTCTTCGCGGGTCTTGAGGTGGTGGTCTTCCACCTCGTAGCCGTGCGTTTCGAGCAGGTGCTTCGACTTCAGGCCATATGGGCAGGTGTGCTCCGGCATGACCATGCGGTAGAGCGCGGCGGTTTGCTTGGTGTCCTTGGGCATGTCGCTCTCCTCAGTTCGTGCAGGTAAACTGACCGCGGAATCCGGAGGTGTATTCGGAACCGGCGGTTACAATCAGGTCTTGCAGCTCCGCATCGTCGGTCTGGTTGATCCGCGCAGTTAGCGTGTCGGCGGCAAACCCTTCGGCGTCGGCCTCCAACTGGACGAGGTCGCCGCTGATCCGGATCAGCGCGCCGTCGTTGCCGGTGACAAGCACCGGCGGGCTGGTCTTGGTGTAGGTGAAGCGGCAGGCCACGCCATCGGGAAAGACCTTTGCGATGTCGTCCTCTGTCAGAAACTCCGGGTCGATGGTCGCGACGACTTCGGTCAACAGCGCCTTGGCGGCGTCTTCCAGCTCCGGAGCGGGCGCGGCAGGCCCCGGCTGCGCCTCGCCATGTGCGGCAATGTCGGCCAGAAGGTATCGCATCTCGGCGATTTCCTTGTCCTGTGCGTAGACGATGCTGTCGGCCAGCTCGCGCACCCGGGGATCGGTCAGTTCGGCCGGGACGAAGTCATGATAGCGATCGAGTGGTGCGGGATCATCGCGCTCATGAATGACCGGTCCTGCACCGTGACCTGGCTCCGGACAAACCAGAGCGCCCCAGCGAAGACCACGATTGAGCCCGCAAAGATCGCGATGTTGGCGGCGCGGTCTTTATACATGCCCAGCATGAAGGCGAGCATCACGAAAGCCATGACAGCACCCATGACAAGCGCCATGTAGGCGCGCGTTTCCGACCAGAAGACGTGGCTGACGAGGTAGGTGTTCAGATACATCAGCCCGAACATCAGCAGCGTCGAGGTTGCAATCATGAGGAAAAAGCGTGTGTAGGCCATCCGGGATCTCCTGCTGTTATACAGGATTAACAACCCTCCAGTGGGTGGATGTTCCCGAAAAAGGCACGTCGGTTGCGATTTTCGGACATAGATGATTCCATTTCCGCCTTACGAATGGCTCGGAATCGAGGCCGGAAGGGTTTTCGCGGCGCAGGTCCCCGCTCAGCGATGCCCGACCCAGCCGCGGTCGTCGGTGAAGGCGCGGGCTTCGGAGATTTGCGTCGTCCGATACCCCTTCGGAAGGTTGTCCAGTGGGGCCAGCGGTTTGTCCGATGCGGCAAATAGGATATTTGCACGGCTACGGTCGCTCCAGGCGCCTTCCGCGATTTCGACACGCGCGAAAAGGCTGCGCAGGATCGCGTGCACGCCCCTCGCCAGCGGGCCGTCCTCGGTATCGATCAGGTTCACGTATACCGGACCCTCGACGATGTCGCGCAGTCGCGCGAAGGTCTCGACGGTGACGAGATGTGCTGGCACGGACCCCGACGAAAACGCGTCCATCACGACCGCATCGAACTTCTGGCGGGTTTCGTTGAGATAGACCCGACCGTCTTGGTGGACGAGGCCCAATCGGCCTTCTCCATCGCGGAACGGATCGTAACCTGTCCGGGCGATCATCGCGCCGGCGCGCGGCATATGAGCCCGCACAACATCTGTCACCAACGGGTCGATTTCAACCGCGACCGCCCTCGCCTCCGGCCGAGATTCCAGCAGCTTTGTCGGCAGGGTGTAACCGCCACCCCCGACGAACAGGACCGTAGCATTGGGTCCGAGGTCCTGATCCATCCGAGCCCACAGCCATTCGGTATAACTCAGGCCCAGGCCGACGGTCATGTCGTCCTGACTTGCGGGCACGCGGCGTTCGGAGGCTTGGAGCGTGCCGTCAGAAACGAGCCGCACCTCGGGGCCTCTTTTGTCGATGTAGAGGCACGATAAGCCGGATTCGAACTGACAGGCTGGGGTCCCTGCAAAGCCGACAAATGCCACGAAGACGACCGCCGCGGCGGTGATGGCCTTGTTGCCCGGCTCTCCCCCACGCAGGAACGGCAGACAGAGGAGCGCGGCAGCGCCGCAGGCGGCAAAGGTCAGGGTCGAACCGATCAGTGGCAAGGCAACAAAACCGGCGACGATGGCGCCGAAGATCGCACCGACCGATCCGGCGGCCATGACGATGCCGAGCGACGATCCCTCGCGGCCCGGGCGCGCCTCGATAGCGAGCTTGGCCAGCAGGGGCGATGGCAGGGTCACGGCGGAGGACGCCGGGAAGAAGAC
Organism: Pseudooceanicola sp.; assembly: GCA_002709085.1. Classification (GTDB taxonomy): domain Bacteria; phylum Pseudomonadota; class Alphaproteobacteria; order Rhodobacterales; family Rhodobacteraceae; genus Pseudooceanicola. The sequence goes on from PAPR01000059.1 coordinate 11,511, forward strand.
AAAAAACACAGTGACGATCATGCCCCATGTGCCCCGAGCGCCCGAAGCGTGGAAGGCGCCGAGCAGCGTTGGCGATACGGCCATCAGCACCGCTGTGGCTATCAGCGCGTTGCGCACGCTCCCCATCGCGATGGCCCGGGGACGCTCGGCTATGAGGCCGCCAAGGGCGCTGCCGAGCGAGAAGCCGCCCAGAACGGTCGCGATGACGGTCGTCCAGGTCAGGAGCGAGGTTCCGAAGAACGGCGCGAGGACACGGCCGGCGGCGATCTCGTATGTCAGGCCGACGGCAGACAGGACGAGGATCAGAAGGATGGTGATCGAGAAACGGATAGTGGCCTCCTGGGGCGATGTGGCGCGGGTTCAGTCCGTCGTCCAGGTGGACGGGTCCTGCGCGTCATACACATACTTGAGAGGCCCCGTGAAGTTTGCGTCGATCACGGTCCCGTTGTAAGCGACCAGGGTGTAGAAGGTCCGCTCTTCGGCCTTGGTGACCGCGACCATATAATCGCCGTCGACGATGGCCAATATCTTCGCGTTTTGGATCGGCAGCTGAACAAAGCTCGCGTCGAGGGGGCTCCAGTCATGGTCGAGCTCGGTGCGCGTCAGATAGCCGGCGGCATTCACGGCGGAGACGAGGGCTTCTGTCGGTTCGCTGGAGCCATGCCCTTCGGAATGCGCCCGTGAGACCGAGGCTGTGGAGAAGGCAAACAGGCGGCGAGTATCAGGATACGAAGCATTCTGAACCTCTGGGTCGGGGGGGAAAGGAAGCGGGACCCCTTAAGGCCCCGCCGGAGGTGTGTCAGCTTGCGTCCTTGAACACTTGGTAGTCACCGCGGACCTGGACCTTGACGGTCACGACGCTACTGTCGCGGTTGCGCCAGAACCAGCCATGATCGCCGTCGAAGGCGGCCGTGATCTCGCCCTCTTCACCTGACGATCCCCGGCCTTTCTCATAGGTGACGGAGTTGCCTCCGCCGTGGCCGTGCAGGTCGAAGTTCACCCGTCCGCCCTCGACCGTCATGCGGTATTGCGCGACCTGGCCTTCTGTCATCTCCATTTTCCACTCGGCGGATTCACCGGGTGCCAACATGAAGGTCGTCTCGTCCCGCCATTCCGTTGCATCCTGCGCGGCGGCGCTGCTGACGAAGAGGTCGGCCAGATCGGACCAGATGCTGGGCCGGTCGTCGACCATGCTCATCTCATCCAGCCGCTTCTCTTCCGCCAGCTGCTGCTTAATCTCGCCCATCTCGGTCAGGCCAAGGACGCCACCGACGCGTGTCGGGTCGATCCCGTATTCGGCGGGCAGCACGACTGTGACAAGGATCGCAACGGCCGAGGCGGCCGCGATGGCGGTGGATTTCAGCAGCTGCCGAGTGGTGGGCAGGTCTTCGAGGGCGGGTTTCTGTGCGTTGTGCATGGGTATCTCCGTGAGGTCAGGAATAGAGGAACAGGCCGGTCAACTGATAGCCCATCAGGATAAACCCCATGGACATCATCACGACATTGGCCGTGTAGGCGTGGCGCCAGAAGGACGTCTGGCGGCGCCACCACCCTATGGCGATCAGGATCACCGCGAGGGCCATGATCTGGCCCAGTTCGACGCCGACATTGAACGCCAGCAGGTTGGGCACAAGGCCGTCCGAGGCGATCGCGTAGTCAAGGATTTTGGTGGCAAGGCCGAGGCCGTGAAAGAAGCCGAAGATCAGCGTCGCGGCCTTGGTGTTCGGTTGGTAGCCGAACCAGCGTTGGAAGGCGCCGAGGTTGTCGAGCGCCTTGTAGACCACCGACAGGCCGATGATGGCGTCGATGAAATAGGCGTTCACGCTCCAGCCGAAATAGACGCCCAGCAGCATGGTCGTCGAATGCCCGAGGGCGAAGAGCGACACATAGATCGCCACATGCTGCATCTTGTAGAGGAAGAACACCACGCCGAGCAAAAACAAGATGTGGTCGTATCCGGTGACCATGTGCTTGGCCCCGAGATACATGAAGGGGATGAGGTTCACCCCCCAGATTTCCTGGATATAGCCCGCGTCACCCTCGGTGACATTGTGGGCCATGCCCTGCGTGGCGCAGAGGATGAGAAGGGAGAGGGTCAGGACTGCGATGCTCGGGCGCCTCATAGCCCGGGCCGCATCCCACGAAAGTGCGGTCATGGAAAAAACTCCGATTTGCGTTGCGATTGGACGAGACGGGCGCAATGGCCCGGCGTCACGCGCGCGGAGGTCGATCGTGGGGTGCGGTCGGTGTCGATCGCCAGTCTGCCGGCAGCACGGCTTCGACGGTTCTTTCGACCGGGGTCCAGTGAAGGTCAGGCGAGCCGATCAACACTGCGGGACTGTGGTCGTGATCAGCCTTGTCGTGGCTGTGGCCGTGCTTGGCCCAGGCGAGGTCTTCTTCAAGGCCATGGCTGTGGCCGTGCTCCTCGACCATCTGTGCTTGCTCGGCCAGAACGTCCAGCACAGCCGGAACATGCGAGGCGACCGGCTGGATCGTCCAGACCAACAGCGACAGGCACAGCACTGCCGCCATGCCGTTCAGAAAGATCGTCAAGAATGCTCTTGCCAGCTTCATCCGCCTGTCGCCATCCACCTGTCCGGGCGCATTATGCGCCATCTTGAGATATCCCCCCTGGGAGGTTACCTATATCCTATGACATCCGAACACACCCACGCAACCCATCCCAAAATCGTCACGCGGCTGAAACGCGCCGAAGGCCACTTGCGCGCGGTCACGGCGATGATCGAGGACGGCAAGCCCTGCCTCGATATCGCCCAGCAGTTGCAGGCCGTCGAAAGTGCCATCCGGAACGCCAAGCAGGCCCTGATTCATGACCACATGGACCACTGCCTTTCAGATGGCGCGACGGACCGTGACGATTTGAAGGCCATCTCCCGCTTCCTCTGAGGCTCCAATGCTAAGCATCCTCGCCGACCGCATCTACCGACACCTGTTCCTGGCGCAGATCGTCGCGCTTCTTGGCACCGGGCTGGCGACCGTGGCACTGGGGTTGCTCGCTTACGATCTGGCCGGAGACGGCGCGGCGATGGTTCTCGGCACCGTCTTCACAATCAAGATGGTGGCCTATGTCGGCGTCGCACCGGTCGCCGGAGCCTTCGCCGACCGGGTAAACCGGCGAGCCTTGCTGGTGGCGCTCGACCTCGTGCGGGCCGGGTGCGCGCTGGCGCTGCCCTTCGTCACCGAAGTCTGGCAGGTCTACGCCCTGATCTTCCTGCTGCAATCCGCCTCGGCCGCATTTACGCCGACCTTCCAGGCGACCATCCCCGATGTCCTGCCAGAGGAGGAGAGCTACACCCGCGCCCTGTCGCTTTCGCGGCTCGCCTATGATCTCGAGAACATTGTCAGCCCGACCTTCGCCGCTCTGCTGCTGGCGGTGATGAGCTACAACGCGCTCTTCCTCGGGACGGTGGTGGGGTTCGTCGGTTCGGCGCTGCTCGTTGTTTCCGTTATGCTGCCGAGCCCCAAACCCTCCGAACCTCGCGGCATCCTCGACCGCACGACCCGCGGCATCCGCATTTACCTCGCCACGCCACGCCTGCGCGGGCTGCTGGCGCTGAACCTCGCGGTCGCGGCGGCGGGGTCGATGGTGCTGGTGAACTCGGTCGTCCTGGTGCGGGGGATGCTGGGGTTGTCGGAGTCGGCACTCGCATGGACCATGTTCGCCTTCGGCGCCGGGTCGATGGCGGCGGCGCTCATCCTGCCGCGCCTGCTGGACCGTCTTCCGGATCGACCCGTGATGTTCGCAGGATCGGTCGTAATGATCTCCGCCCTTCTCGCCCTCGCGGTGGCAATGTCCGCCCTCGGTCTCTCCTGGCCTATGCTTCTTGCCGCCTTGCTGGCGATCGGCTTCGGCTATTCCGCGGTCCTGACCCCCTCGGGCCGCCTCCTTCGGCGTTCGGCCCATTCCGAGGACCGGCCTGCCGTATTCGCCGCCCAGTTCGCCCTGTCCCATGCCTGCTGGCTACTCTGCTATCCACTGTCCGGCTGGTTGATGACCCGGTTCGGCGCAGTCCCCGCACTGGTCGTGCTGGCGGGAGTCGCCGGTGCCGGGATCATCAGCGCGTTGCATCTTTGGCCAGCCGGGGACACGCCGGAGGTCGAGCACACCCACGACAACCTGCCACCTGATCATCCTCACCTTCAGGGTCATCACAGGCACAGCCACGCTCTCGTCATCGACGACCGGCACCCACGGTGGGCGACGCATTTCTGAGGTTCAGAGGTTCAGGTCAATAGCGTCACCGCGACCCCGGCCGCCGGCGCACCCGCCAGCGCCGTGACCATGCCAAGCTTCAGCCGAAGCGTAAGCGGTGCTCCGCCCGCACACTTTCGAGCTGACGTGTGATCTGCGATTCAGAGGCTTCTTTGATTTGTGGGGAGTTTCTCGATGGGAGCTTTGAGCGAGTTTCTGGCA
>PAPR01000060.1 GCA_002709085.1 Pseudooceanicola sp.
GCGCTGTGGTTGGTAAGAATGGATGACATGTTTACTGCTCCGATAGTCTTTTTCTTATCGTGTCATCGGATTTCTTCCGAAAACGGGCCTGCCCGTGGCTCGGAATAAACATGCGGTTTAAGGCGAAAATAAGGAATCCTCAGAGAGATTGGTCAAAATGTTGGGAAGCGGAGACACTTTTCGGCCGTTTCTCACCATCCGGGCCATAGGTCCCGGACAGGGAATGACGGTCGCGGATGCGATCCAGTTCATCAATGATCGCGCCGGTGGCCTGCGTCATCTTCTCAAGCAGCACGTGATCCTGTGCGATCAGGTCGCGCATTTCGACCAGTTTGCTACGCAATTCTGCAGCCTGCGGGTGATCCTCGAGCAAGGCACGCGGCGCGGCAAACGCCTCTTCTACCTCACCCAGAAGGGCGGTCTTTTGCGGATAGATTTCCGTCACCTCGGCCAGACGGCCGCCTGTGATCGCGGCGATTTCATCGCGCAAAAGCCGTGACAAACGGTCTACAACGGATAGGGCCTGAGCCATCGAAGTCATGTACGTCCTCCATTCTCTGCCATCGCGGCCCGGTATGCGCCGATGCTGCGTTCCACGCTTTCGGCAATGCCGGTCGAGCCCCGGCTTGCCAGTTCGTCCGCATAGGCCCGTGCCAGGAAACTGCGCCAGGTGTCCTCGGCAAAGCCGCCGTCCATCGTGCCCATGTTAACGGTCTTGAGCATCTCTTCCATGACCTGCGTCAGAAACACGGCTTCGAAATCCCGCGCGGCGGTCTGGGCCGGATCGGGGGTGGCCGCGGGTGTGCGGTTGGCGATCTGAGCCTGCCCCTGCGCCATTGCCAGTGTCACATTGCCTGAAATATCCATGTCACCCCTCAGATGATTTCCAGATCGGCATGCAGCGCGCCGGCGGCCTTGATGGCCTGAAGGATCGAGATCGTCTGCGACGCGGTCACGCCGATTGCATTCAGTCCGTCAACAAGACGTTGCAGGCTGACGTCGCCCTCCAGAATGGTGAAATGTGCTTCGGCTTCTTGCACCTCGACCTCGGTCTGCGGCACGACGACCGTGGTGCCGCCGATGGTGATCGGTTCGGGCTGGCTCACCTGAATATCTTCGCGCACCACCACGGTCAGTCCGCCTTGGGACACGGCAACCTTGTCCACGCGGACGTTGGCCCCGATCACGATCGTGCCGGAGCGCGCGTCGATCACCACCTTGGCCACGCTGTCAGGCTGCACCATCAGATTTTCGACAGCCGCCATCATTTCCGGCGTATCGCCCTTGTCGTTGGACAGAACTTCGATGGTGGTGCTGTCGAGAACCTGCGCAGTGCCACCACCGAGGGATTGGTTGATCTTGTCCGCCACACGGTTCGCCGTGGTGATGTCGGGACTGCGCAACGCAACCCGGAAAGACCGTAGTGAGGCGAGCCGGAAGTCGATTTCATTCTCCACCGTCGCGCCGTTCTCGATCCGCGCCACCGTGGGCACCCCTTCGACGATAGAGGCATTGACCCCCTGCGCCGCGTAGCCCGCAACCGCAATCGGGCCCTGAGCGACGGCGTAAACCTCGCCATCCGCACCGGAAAGGGGCGTCACGATCAGCGTCCCGCCTCGCAAGGACGACGCATCCCCGAGCGAAGAGACCACCACATCGATGGTCGATCCCCGCCGTGCAAAGGGCGGCAGCATCGAAGTAACCATAACGGCGGCGGTGTTCTGCGTGCGCATGTTGGCGTTCTGCAGATTGCCGACTCCGAGGCGTTCCAACATACCCTCAATGCTCTTTTGCGTGAACGGGCTGTTACGCAGCGTGTCGCCCGTTCCGTTCAGGCCGACCACAAGTCCGTATCCGACCAGTTGGTTTTCCCGGACACCCTCGAACGAGGCGATATCCTTGATCCGGACATCGGCGCGCGCCGCGTCAAATACAGGCACGAGGGTGATAATGGTGACAAGGAGCGCTCGGAGGACCTGCATATCCAACATTCTTTATGTTTGTTGCAAGGATTATTGCCGCAGTTCGGCCACAAACTCAAGAATAGATTGCAACTGTGCAAGTTATAGGGACGTAATTGCTTGACGCTCACGCTTCTGTGTTTCTATCATGAAAGAAAAAATCAGAGGCCGATCATCAAAAACAAGGATCGGGGAGCAGTATGCATATTTATCTATACGAACCGCGTGCGGATCGTCTTGACGGTCTCATGGCGGAATTACGGTCAGCCCGAATGCGGCCAGTCCCGATTCAGGCCGCGTTTTTTCGCGGCGAGCTGGGATTGCTGAACCGCAGCGGGCATGAAGACAGGCCCTTTCTGCTGGCAGAGAGCCCGGACCTCATAGACCAGATCGCAGCGCTTCGGCGTGCGGGATGTTCCAATCCCATCCTCGTGATGCGCGATTTCCGCAATTCGCGCGACACTGCCGCGGCACTGGATGCGGGCGCGGATGATGACATCGTCATCCCGGTGAAATCGGTCGAGCTGCGTTCCCGGATCAATTCGATCACCCGTCGGTCGCACGGTCACGCCGCCGAAAGCGTCAACGTGGGCGAGGTCACGGCCTATTTCGACGGGCGCGATCCGGAGATTTCGGGACAGGTGGTCAAGCTTAGCCGGCGCGAACACGCGATTTTCCAGCAACTGGTGCTGAATGCCGGGCGCGTCGTGTCAAAGGCGACGATCTATGACGCGGTCTACGGCATGTCCGAAGAGCAGCCCTTCGACAAGGTGATCGACGTCTATATCTGCAAGATCCGCAAGAAGATCGACCAGTCGGCCGCCTCCGGGCATAATTACATCGAGACGGTGCATGGCCGGGGCTATAAATTCGCCGCCGTTGCCGAAACGATGAAGCGCGCCGGCGGGATGTAACCCCGCCAGCCGCGAAATCTATCGCATGAAGTTCAGGAACGACAGCTCCGACAGCCGCGCGGTCACCGCGTAACTGGCCTGAAGCTGTGTCTGGGCCGAGGTGAGCCGCGTCGCCGCCTCGTATGGATCGACGGTTTCCAGCGAACTGATATGAAGTGACAGAATCTCGCGCTTTGCGCTTAGTCGATCATTCGCATCCTCGACAAGCTTTTGCATCGACCCGGTCCGGGCTTCGGAGGCCAGAACCGCGTTAACGCCAGACCCGAGTGCGCCGGCCGCAGCGCCGACCCAGCTTTCATAGGCGTCAGCGTCCGTAATTTCCGCCGGATCGGTCGAGGCGAGCATCGCCAGCCCGCGCATCATGTCGCGGAACCCCGGATCATTTGCCTGTACGCCATAGCTGATGTCGAGATTATCATCGATCGTCGCGTTCAGGCGCGGGTTCGTCGCGCCGCCGCTCTGCAATGGCGTGCCGTTAAAGAACGTATCCTCGTAACCCGTCGCGGGATCACTCGGGGTGCCGTTAAAAATCGCGTCGATCTCAGCCAATTTGGCCGCGGCATCCGCGCCGCTGGTGAGACCGCCGCCGACGAGGCCCGACATCACATCCGAAGGGCTCAGCCCCGTCGTGCCGTCAACCTGGTTCCAGCTATTCATCGGACTGCGGTCGCTGTCGACCCCGCCGAACATGGACTTGCCGTTATAGCTGGTATTCAGAAAGGAGACGATGGTGTCATAGGCGTCGCGCGCCGTCTCTTGCAGAAATTTCGGATCCGCAGAGCTGGCATCGGTGTTGGTTATCGCCATAGTCAGCACATCTTGCGCCGCCTCGCGTACATTGCCAAGCGTCGTGGCCATCAGGTCGAGACGGTTCTGCAACAGGGTGTTGGATTCGATCTGCCCCTCGGTCCGGTCATAGACGGTGCGGGTGTTCAACGCCTCGATTGAGCGTGACCCGAGCGCGGCAAAGGGATCCGCGTGTCGGCCCGTCGCGACCTCCTGTTCGGCGCGAAGCATCAGCTGCATCGTCTCATTCGTGGTGCGCTGGCGGGACATAAGGCCCTGAAGGGTCGAGACGGTCTGTACAAAGGAAATCATTCTTTAGCCTCTCAAACCATGTTCAGGAGTGTATCGATCATCTCGGACGCGACCCGCAGGACCTGCGAGTTCGCGTTATAGGATTGCTCGATCATCTGAAGGTTTTGCAGTTCGGTATCGATGTTCACGCCTCGCGCGTTCAGGCGGCTGGCGCGATAGGTCTCGGAACTCGCCGTCAGCGCGCTCAGCGAACTTTCGGCGGCGACGCGGCGGCTCTGCTGTGCAGTGAATACGCCGTTGACGAATTCGCTCATGGTGCCGCTGCTGCCCTGCCCGGCCTGCGGGTCAAAGGAAACCGCGGCGGAAAAGAAATCGAGGAAGGCACGAACCTGCGTGCTGTCCGAGGCTGCTCCGGGAGTGGTTGCCCCCAACCCGTCGCGCAGGCGGGTCAATTCGCCTCCTTTGGCCGGATCGATTGCCTCGTTCACCGCGATGCGGCCGGCCAATCCGGGCGATACCGTCGCGCCGAGCGCGGAGCCGGCGTTGGTGAACAACCCGGCCTCTCCCGCGGCGAGGCTGGCATCGCTATCCTCGAACCCTTCGATCAGGGAGCGCGCGATCTCGTCCAGCTCAAGCTGGGACTGCGGCACGGTTTCGAGCGCCAATTGCAGATGACCGGCCAGTGATCCCTGTTCTGAGCCGCGCCGCCCCGTCGTACCGGGGGTGACATTCTCGTCGCCCGAGGTCAGCGTTCCGGTGGCGCGATCAAACGCCAGCTCGTTCACATAGCCCGCGACCACCAGCGTCTGACCGCCCGAACTGTTGACCGTCGCCTGCCCGACATTGTCGTAGCGAACCTCGATCTGCATGACGCTCGCCAGTTTGTCCAATTCTTCGGATCGCCGGTCTTGCAGCCCCGCGTAAGTGGCGGAGCCTTCGGGAACCGTGCCGATGTCTGCGTTGATCCGTGCGATTTCCGCCATGGCGGTGTTCGCGGTCTCTATATCCGCCGCGATTCCTGTGAGTGCGGTTTTTTGAACCTGGCTCAATGCGGCGTTGGCCGAACGGAGAGATGCGGCCAGCGCCTTGGCCGACAACATCACCTCTTGCTGCATGCTGGTGTCGCCGGGATCGTTCGCCATCAGGCCCAAATCGTTCTGAAAGGCAGACATCAGGTTCGGGATGCTTGTCTCACTATCCAGCGTGCCGATCTGGGACGAATAGACGCCAAGCGCGTTGGCGATGGCGTTCTGTTTCGCGGCGTAGGACAGCTCCGTTCTAAACAGCGCGTCCATCGTGTTATCCATTGCGCGCGAAACGCCGACGACCGAAACGCCGCCCCCGACACCTTCGGTGACCTGAAGCGACCGGCGCGCGTAGTTCTCGTCCTGCGCGTTGGCGATATTGCCCGACACGATCTCGGCGCGCTGCGCGGCGGCGGTCAGACCGGATCGGCTGGATAGGATGGCGGAAATGATGCTCATGATAGGGGTGTCCCTTGCGATCGTAGGGGACCCGCCGGATCAGCTCCGGCGGGGAAAGGTCACGATCAGCGCTTCAGCCGGACAGTCTCGTCCAGCATCTCGTCCGCCGTGGTGATGATCTTGGCGTTGGACGAGAAAGCCCGCTGTTTCTGGATCAGCTCGGTCAGTTCCTGCGCGATATCGACATTGGAGCTCTCGATCGCGCCGCCGGTGATCTCGCCCGTGGCGCCAGTCCCCGCTTCAGCCAGCGTAAAGGACCCGGAGTCCTCGCCGACCAAGAACGTGGAGTTGTCCGAGGTGATCAGACCGTTCGGGTTGGCCACGGTGGCCAGTGGAATCTGGAACAGCGCACGGCGCATACCGTTGTCAAAGATGCCAAAGACCGTTCCTTCGGCGCTGATCTCAGCCCGCGCCAGGGTGCCCGATTGCGTCCCGTCCGCATTCCCCACCAGCGGCACATAGGCGCCCGAGAACTGGCTGAGCCCGCCGAATGAGTTGGGCGCGCCCATGTCCACGGAAATCACCTGGGGTGTTGTACCGTTGTTGACGGTAATCGTCGCCTGTCCGGTCGCCGTGTCGAACGAGAAGGCCGCCGGGGCGGTCGCCGTACTGGACACGCCGGAGAAGGATTTCGGCGTCCCGGCGAGAGGGCCGGAATCGTTGAAGCTGGCCGTCAATTCACCGTAGGTATTGCCCTTGGAATCACTGACTGCGAGAGTCCATTCGTTGGCCGTGCTGGAGGGCTGCCATGAAAACTGCAACCGCTCCGCCGCGCCGAGTGGTGTGAAATACTCGATGGACGAGACAAAGGGATCGCCCGGCGTCGCCAGCCCGCTTTCCTGCGATGGCAGGTTCCCGGCCAGCGTCATCTTGGACGTTGGGTTGCCGGCCACCGACATGTCGGCGATGCGCACGCTTTGCAGCCCGGAGTATTGGTTGCGGTCCACAACGCCGAGAGAGCCGGTTTCATCATAGGGGAAACCCGACAGGTAATAGCCGGCAGAGTTGCGCAGATAGCCCTCGCTATCGGGCTGGAAATCGCCCGCGCGCGTCAGGTAGTGGTCCATCTCTTCGCTGGTTTTGCCCGCGTCCACGCCCCGCGTCACAGCAAAGAACCCGTTGCCGCTGATGGCGAGGTTGGTGGCATTGCCAGTTGCCAGCAAGGTGCCCTCCTTGCCGTTTTCATGCGTGACCTCGGCGCGCACGCCAGACCCTTCCTGCATGCCCGACGGCACACCGGAACCCGCCGTCAGCATCTGCGCAAAGCTGCGCCGGAACCCGTAAGTGTCCGAATTGGCGATGTTATAGGAAATTCGCGATACTGCCGTGGAGTTGGCCATAAGCCCACTGACTCCAGACATCATTGCCTGTGAAATGCTCATTATTGCCCCCGATTTTTTATTGGGTTTGCTTTTTGCCTCGTAGTCTATTTAGGCAGGGGACTTTTCATTTAGGTTAAAGAATTACGATTTTTCGAGGTCTGCTCTGTTTGCCCCGATCTTCGCAATTCATGCGCCTGACCTTGTCCTGCCAGATCGCGGCATGGCCAAGCCATGTGCAACCCAAGACAAGCGTAGCACTAATTCGTGCCCGGCGCCACGGTTTCGATGTTCTCCAGCGCTCGTGCGGCGCTGTTCATCCGAAGCGTGGCCGTGTCTGAGCGCAGCGGCCACAGGGCGGCGGCCGGATCCACCAGCCCTTCGGCAATCTCGCTCCATTGCGGGATGCCGGTCAGTTCGGGAAATGCTTTGGTCAGCGTCGTGGTGGTCGCAAGATCATTGTTGCGATAGGCCGACAACAGCAACTGGATGGCATCCTCAAAGGGCAGCTCCTGCCCCATCTGGTCCCACACCTGTTCGTAGGTCGCCTGCGCATTGGCCCAGTCGCCCCGGTCGAAATAGGCCCCTGCCTTGATTGTCAAGAAGGACACTTTGGGGTTTGCGATGCTGGTTTCCAGCACAGCCGCGCTTTGCCCGGTTTCAGCGTAGAGCCGCGCGAGGAGTTCGGAGCGTTCATCCTGCAGCTCTGACGCGCGCGAGAGCATCGGCTCGCGCAGCACCGCGAGCGCGCCGTCGAACTGACCGCCCATGGTCAGGCTGCGAGCCTGTTTCAGGCGCAACTCGTCCAGCCGCTCGTCATCCACCTCGGCGAGACCGAGGTCCCGCGCCACGGCGAGGTAATCGTGCACCGCCTCGAACTCCTGCGCGGCGACCAGCGTGGATCCGACAGACAGGAAGCGGTTCGCGAAGCGCTCCGCCTGTGCGTCGAAGCCGACCTCGAAACGAAAGTCGGGCGCGATGCGACGGTGTGCCCGGAGGAATTCAGAAAGAGGCATTTTGCCGGTCGCGCCGTCGTCGTAAATCTCGGCGATCAGCGCGCGTGATTTTTGCCGCACCAGCGTCGTCTCCGGCCGATCGGGATAGCGGTCAATGATCGCCCCAAAGGTCACCAGCGCGGCCACTGGGTCCCCGTCTGCCTGATCCAGTGAGGCGAGGTCGTTCAGCACCGCCAGCGCGTAGTCGTCACCGCGCCAGATGTTGGTCTCGCGCTCCAGGAGGTTCCGCGCCTCGGGCACCGTCAGCAGATCGTTGCGCAGCCCGAGCGATACGATGGCCGTGCGGGCACGGTGCCCGAACAGGTCGTGATGCTCTGACGCAAGAACGTAGCTGTCGAATGCCGAGAGGATGTCCTCTCCAGCCTCCGCCGCGCGCCCGAGGAGATAGCGAAAGGCGCTGCCCTCCGTCAGGTCTGCATGGTCACGGAATTTCAGCGCGAGGTCCCGCGCGACGCGCCATTGCTCGGTCACGATTGCGGCTTCCAGCAGACCGGGCAGAACGGCAGCTTGATAGGCGGCGGGAAGTCGGTTCATCCGGTCACGCACGACGGGAAGCAGCGCCGACGCCTCACGGAAACGCCCGCCCTGCGTCGCGGCGATCCCTTTGAACAGGGCCTGATCCGGCCATTCAGCGTAATCCGGCCCCAGCATCATCTGTGCCCGATCGGTCAGCGGCAGGCCACGGGGATCAATCAACCCAAGGGCCAGCTCCATCGTGTCGCGGCGCATGACGTGGGTTTCGCTCAGCGTCGCCTCGTCCAGTCCCTTGAGATAGGACAAACCCTCGGGGGCCAGGGCGTGACGATAATATAGGCGACTGAGGCCGAGCAGCGCATCCGAGGTCGCCGCGCTCATCCCCCATTGCGCCGAGGCTTTGCCGAGCGAGGCGCTCAGCGTCTCCATCAACGCGCGGCGTTCGTCGAGGAAAGGCGCCATGCCGGTGCGTGGCTGGTAGAGCATCTGTGCCGGAATGCTCCAGTCCGCGCTGGACTGCATGGCCTGGGTGACGCGCGCCACACCACTCGACACTCCGCCAAAACGGGGCGGAGACGTCTCTGCGCTGATCGGACTAGCAAGAACTGTGCCGATCAGGCAAAAGGATATGCAAAGATAGGTGCGCAATTCTTGACTTCAGTTCTTGGAGGTGCTTCTATCTTTCCAAGAAAAACGCCGCTTCTGCAAGAAAAGAAAATGGATAAGCGGTCAGAAATCGGTTGGGACTGGGCAGAGGACCACAGGAATGGACAACACCACTTACGTGGCATTGTCGCTGGCACGTGCCATGCAGCACGATCTGAGTGTGACGGCGAACAACATCGCCAACGCCAACACCGCCGGATTCAAGGCGGAACGCGTCATGTTCTCCAGCTACTTGTTCAAGGACGAAGGACAGGACGTCGGCGAGGGGACGAACTTTGTCGTCGATCAGGGGTCCTACCTCGATGAGACGCAGGGCGCGCTGACCCAGACCAGCAATCCGCTCGACATCGCCATCAAGGGCAAGGCCTTTCTCAGCTACAACACACCCGAAGGTGTCAAGGCGTTCGGGCGCGATGGCCAACTGGCGCTGGATCGGCAGGGCTATCTCGTCACGCTCAGCGGATCGAGGGTGCTGGACGAGGGCGGCGGCGAGATCGCCATCCCTCCCGGCGCCGGAAAGATCCTGATCTCGCCCGACGGCACTATCGCGTCCGAAGAGGTCGGCGTCCTGGGACGGATCGGCATGTTCGACGTTCCGGACGTGCAAAGCTACATCCGGCTCGGCAATTCGATGATCATGCCGCCCGAGGGGCGCGCCAGCCTTGCCACGCCGGCGGAGAGCTCCGAGTTGCTGCAAGGCTCGCTCGAACTCAGCAACGTTGCCCCGATCAGCGAGGTCACGCGGTTGATGATGATCCAGAAAGCCTACGACCGGGCCACGAAACTGATGACGACCGAGGACGACTTGCGCCGCGACATGCTGCGTCGGATGGGCACGGCGAGCATCTGATAACAAGAACAAGAGATTGAGGGTGAACACATGAAAGCACTGGGCATAGCCGCAACGGGCATGATGGCACAGCAGACCAACGTCGATGTCATTTCCAACAATATCGCCAACGCCTCCACCACCGGGTTCAAATCGGCGCGGGCGTCGTTTCAGGATCTGCTCTACGAAAACATGCAGCGCGAGGGCGCACCGACCTCGGCGCAGGGTACCTACCTGCCCACGGGGATCGACGTCGGCCTTGGTGTGCGCACCGCGGGCACCGTGCGCCTGAACGCCCAGGGCGGGCTGGCCCAGACCGAAAACCAAACCGATTTGGCGATCGAGGGGCGCGGCTATTTCGTGGTGAATATGCCTGACGGGAACGCGGCCTATACCCGCGACGGCAGCTTTCGGTTGAACGGCGAAGGTCAGATCGTCACGCAACAGGGCTACGAAGTGAACCCCGGCATCGTCGTCCCCGAGGACACAACTCGCGTCGAGATTGGCGAGACCGGCATCGTTTCAGCCTACACCGGCAATGACCCGGTGCCTGTCGAACTGGGCCAGATGACCCTTGCCACCTTTATCAACGACGCCGGGATGCGTCCGCTTGGGAATAACCTGCTGGCCTCGACCGTCGCTTCGGGCGATCCCAATCAGGCCAATCCGGGTGATCCGGCCGTCGGTATCCTGCGGCAGGGGTATCTGGAGAATTCCAACGTCAACATCATCCAGCAGATCACCGATCTGATCTCCGCGCAGCGGGCCTATGAGATGAACTCCAAGTCCATCGAAACCGCAGATCAGATGATGACCACTGCCAACCAGATCAGGTAAGTCATGAGATTTCTCTATTATATAGTGGTTGTCCTCGTGGTCTTTGTGGTGCCCGCCGCAGTGCTGGCCGAAGATGTCAGAACCCTGATAGAGGAACGCGCCCGCGACAAACTGGGCCCCGAACTGCCCGATGGCGCGGGCTTTCACATCACCACTCCCGATGGCGCCCCGTCCGAGGCGGTGATGCTATCGGCCTTCTGGATGGACAAGGAGACCGGGCAGTACCTGGCAAATGCGGTGCTTGAGGACAGCAACGTCGTGCGCCTGTCGGGTCTCGCCATCGCGACGCTCGATGTGCCGGTGCCGACGCGCCGGATGCAGCCGGGCGATCGCATCGCACCCGGCGATCTCGGCCACGTCAAACTGGCTCTTGCACGCGTCGGCAGTTTCACTGTCACCGATCCCGGCGATCTGGTCGGAATGGAGGTCAAGCGCCTGCTGACCCAAGGCCGTCCTATCATGACCCAATCCGTGACCAAGCCGTTGATCATCGATCGCGGCGCGCGCGTGTCCATTCGCTACGACGACGGCCTGCTGGCCCTCTCGGCACCCGGTCGCGCGCTGGACGACGCCTTTCAGGGGCAGAATGTCCGTATTGTCAATCTTGTCAGCAACACCTCCCTTACCGGCATCGCCGTCGGCAAGGGCGTCGTGGAGGTTACCCGTTGAACACCCCCCTGCCCGCGTCGGCCCTGCGCCTGACGATCTCGACTCTCGCGATTCTGGTCATAGCCGGTTGTTCGCAGAACCCGTTTGATCGCGACCCGAAAATATCCGGCATCGATATGTCGCCCCAGACCATGCCCGAAGTGGCGCGCGTCCAGGTGCCGATGCCGCCGCCCGAGGTGGAGCGTGCACCCGAACGGGGCGAAGCCTCGTCACTGTGGCAGCGTGGCTCGGGCGGATTCTTTACCGATCAGCGCGCCACGCGTATCGGCGACATCCTGACGATCATCATCGAGATTAACGACGATGCCTCGCTGTCCAATGCCTCGGACCGCGAACGCTCTGGTGCCAGCCAGTTGGCCAAGCCCAGCTTCTTTGGCTACGGCGGTCAGTTGCACAAACTGTTGCCCGGTGTGAGTGCCGCGGACCTGCCCGCGAACAACATCGTCGACATCAGCTCGAACACCACGGCGAGCGGTTCGGGCAACATCAACCGCAACGAGACCATCAACCTGCGAATTGCGGCGCTGGTCGTTCAGATGCTGCCAAACGGGAATATGGTCGTGGCCGGCCGGCAGGAGGTTAAGGTTAACCAGGAGCTGCGGGAGCTGCGTGTCGCCGGTATCATCCGGCCACAGGATATCGCGACAAACAACACGATTCCCTATGACAAGATTGCCGAGGCCCGCATCTCCTACGGCGGTGACGGCAGCATCTCACGGCAGCAGACACGCTCTTATGGTGAAGATATCGTTGACATAGTGTTGCCCTATTAACTCTCAAAATTGCCCCGGTTCGAAGAAACTCTCGCCTTGATCCGGGGCGATAACGACACCTGAGAATTAGGTTCAGGTGTCCAAATGAAAAAGTCACACATCATCCTTGCAGCGGTCCCCGCGATCTGTGTCCTTGGCGGGTTCGGTGCGGGTCAGATGCTGAAAGGCAGCGCCACAGCCGCCCCCGCGTATCAGAGCGCCGGGCCGCTTAGTCCCGCCGAAGATGTGCTGAATTCCATGGCCGACGCAGAAGCCCGCCATGCCCCGGCGTCCGGCGGTCATGACACGCCCGATACACGCTCTGATCAACACAGCGCACTGCAAACCGGCGAGCGGATCATGCCCGCAGCCATCCAAAAGCCCCAGACAGAAGCGCCCGCAGCTGACGTTGCGACGACGATGCACCGCGTCGATCCGGCAATCCTGACCGATTACAAGCATCAGGTCGCGCTGGACAAGCGTCGCGCCGAGATCAAGGCAAAGACCGAAGCGCGCATGGCCGAGCTTGCCAATATCGCGCCGACCAAGACGATCCACCCCTCGCTCCTGCCCGTTGATACCGAAGCGGAGATCACCGAGGGCGCGATCAAGAAGATCGCTGAGACCGAGGATCACGTGGTCAAGCTGGGCCGGATGACCGTTCCGGTCTACAAGGCCTCTTCCATCACCTATTTCGTTGCGGATTTCGGCGTGGCCGTCACCAATCTGGACCTCGCCAGCCATTACTACGATGGCCAGAACGCCGTGCGTCTGCGCGATCAGATCATGGCGACCCTGCATACAGTCGCGGAAACGCAGATGATGCGAGGCCCCGAGGTCGACAGCGACGCCGTCGCCGAACGTGTCACCCAAGACCTGCGCAAGTCCTTTGGCGGGATCGAGGATTTCATCTTCCTGTCCCTCTACAAGACCGATGTGCCGCGCGGCTGATTATCTGACCGAAGCGATCAGCGCGGCCAGCGCCGTATCCCCGTTCGCCAGATGCAGCAATGACGTGCCGTTCTGAAGGGTCATGCGCTCGACCGTCGACTTGGTATAGGGCTGCGCGGCGATGACATTGCCCTCGGGGTTCGAGGCGATGATCTCGGCGGTGTAAATCCCGTCGCTCACCGGCAAGCCGTCCGTCCCGATCCCGTTCCAATCCACCGAATGCAACGTCGATCCTTCGGCGGCCAACCCCTCGATCTGCGCGACCGAGGCGCCGGAGCTGTCGCGGATGATCGCCCGGACATCGTTCGCGGCGGTATCAAGAACGTAATCGAACGACCCACGCCCCGAGACGAGGTCGAACAAATCCCCCGGCACGCTGACTTCGCGCCCGATCAACCCGAGGTCCGAGGTCAGGCCGGTCGCGCCCACCTGGGCGGATATGTTTTCCAGATGCGCATTGGTCTGCACCGATTGCTCGACCTGGCTCAACTGCGCCAGCTGGGTCACAAAGGTCGAACTGTCCATCGGTTCCAGCGGATCCTGATTGGTCAACTGCGCGGTCAGCAGCTTTAGGAAGCTGGCGTAATCCGCTGACAGCTTGTTCGATGCCACCGACGACAGGCTTTGCGCCGTGTTGGTGGTGGTTCCGGTCACTTCGCCAACCATGTCAGGCTCCTCAGGTCAGAATGTTCAACCGACCGTCGACGACGGGCGGGGTGGTGGATTGGGTGCTCTCGGGCTCGTCCTCGATCACGTTGGTCGGATTGGCGGCGCGGGCGCCGGGCGTCTCCTGCCCCTGTTCGCCGCGTCGCTGGCCGAGATCCTCGAAACTCATCGCGCTGTCGTCGACCGTCGTGCCGCCGTCGCGCAAAAGCCCGGCCAGCATCTCGCGATCCGACCGCATGGCATTCAGGACGGCGGGGTTCTCCGCGCGCAGAACGACGCGCAACTTGCCGGCCTCGTCCGGCGCGATCTCGATCTCGATACTGCCAAGCCCCTGGGGCGACAATTCGATCCGCGTGGTGCCTTCGCTGAACGAGACGCCACGGATTTGCCCGGCCAGATTGCGCGCAAAGCCGTTCTGGGTGCTGGATTGCTGCGGCGTCTGCGGTGTCGCGACCGGGGCGGCAAGCGGGACGCCGAGCACGGCGGGCGTGCCCTGCGGCGCGGCGAGGATGGCCTGTATCTCGGGCGGTAAGGTGCTCGCCGCCGGGGCGGCGACCGCCTGCGCGAGGATTAGGCGCAACGCGTCGGGCAGCGGCGCGCTCATCACGCCATCGCCGGTCCCCTGCCCCGCACCCAGAGCAAGGCTCGCCGTATCAATCTGACCCGCCTTCGCCTTGGCCCCCGCGACCAGCGCGTTCGTCTCGGGCTTTGCCGAGACCGCGTTGCTCAGCACACGGCCCGCGCTGTCGGTCGCGAAAAGCGGCGTGGCGCCGGGATCGTCAGGGTTAATTTGGGGCGCGACGGTCCCTCCCGGCGAACCTGTGGTCGGCGCAGTTCCGTTCGTCACCGTCCCATTCGTAACTGAGCCAGTTGCAACCGTCCCAGGTCGAGGCGGCGTAGCAACTGTCGCGATAATCGTGCCGGATGTCGCCGCCGGCAGAATTCCACCCGCCCCGGTCGCACCACCCAGCAGAGCCTGCGCGGCCTGAACCAGCAGAGAGCTACCCTCCGGTGACAGATCCTCCAGCGGAGCGAGCACCCGCATGAGATCCGAGAACTCCGCGCCCGCGTCCTGCAACATGCCATCCAGGCCGGTCAGAACGGATTTGGCCCAGTCGTTCAGCTTCTCGCCCGGTACGATCACGCCATCGGGAAACGCCTCCGCCAGATCGTCTTGGGCCTCCTGCCGCAACTGACCGAGGGCGGTGGCGAGCGTGGTGTCGCCACCCTCGGTCTGGCTTGATTCTGTCTGTGCGGCAACGGTTTCGTCCACGGCGATAACCTGCGCCAGCAAGCTTGCAAAGGAGTGGCCGCCCGTACCGCTCGCGGCTGATCCAGCCGTGCCAGCCTGACCCGTGATCGCGGCCACCACGTTCAAGTTAGAAATACCCACCATCAGTTCAACATCGCCCTATGAAATCCATTTTCCAGCAAGACCCGGCGCAACCGCGTCATCGCGCGGCGTTCGACCTGGCGCAGCCGGTCGCGGGTCATGTTCATCGCATCCGCCAGATCTTCCAGCGTGTCCGGCACCGCTTGCAAACGTCGGCGGCGGATCACCTCTGCCTCTTCTGCATCCAGCAGAGACATCGCCTTGTCGATCAGGTGGCGCTGCATTTCGTGCAAGGACTCAGCCGAGGCCGTCTCCTCCGGTGTCATATCGGCACTGACGAGCGCGTCCAGTAGTGAGACCGCCCCCTCCTTGACCGGTGCATCCAGCGCGACGACGCCTTGCATTGCCATCAATACGGTCGCCCTGTCGTCCTCATTCATCCGGCCTCTGCGCAACTCGCTGTAGACCCGTGGCGGCACGTCGATCACCGACTTGATCCGCGCGATCGCCCCGGAGACACCGTTCATCACCCACCAAGCCGAATAGGTCGAAAACCGCACGTCCTGCGTCAGATCGAAATTGTCGGCGGCGCGGATCAATCCGATGATCCCCTCGGCGGCGAGATCTTCCAGATGCACGGGATTGTCGGTCCAGCGCGCGGCCATGGACCACGCCTGCCTGGCATGAGACCGCAGAAGAAGCTCCAGCGCCTCCCGGTCCCCAAGATCCTGCCAGCGCCGGATCGCGTTTCGTTCTTCATCTATTTCCAACAACGGGACTTTCGCCGCCGCGCGGACACTATTGGGCATCATTTTGTGCCTGCTTTCCCTGCCAAAAAAGCAAGTACAGGTAAGCACAGATCAACAAGTGATTGAAGAATTGTTTGATTTAAGGAAGGTTAAATTCGTCAGTTTTTGTGCGAATTAGAAAGATTTGGCGAAGAAATACTTGTCGGCGCCCCGATCTGTGCGGCAACGACGCGTCCAACGTCCTGCATCCAGTCTTCAAATCCGCGCGTCCCGCCTTGGGCCAACATCAGCCGTGCGGGAACATTTTCCGCCCGTGTTTGTGTGAAACTCGCGTCCAGTGCGCGCAGGTAGCGCATCAATTCCGGGCGCCGCAGAAAATCGGGGCGGTCGAACAGGCCACAGGTGTCCGCCCCGGCCCGGCGCGCGCCCGACCAATAGGCCCCGAGCGAGGCGGCAAGGCCCAGGCGAAATTCTTCGCTGTCCATCCCGGTGTGGCGAAAGCCGCTGGCCTCGACCAACTGGTCATAACTGGCGGCCATGGCGAATAGCGCGTCGGTCTCGCGCGCCATCGGGAACAACCCGCTACGGAGCACCGTCAAGAGCACCTCACCCAGCATCATGCCCGCATCATAGGACAGAGGGCCGGAGGACCCTGCATCGCGCAAGATCACCAATGCGCCATAGGGGACGTCGATCTTTAGCTCTTCGGCCAGCACGTCGCCGAGGGGCAAGGCCGGCATCATCTCTGTATCGTCGGTTCGCACGGCGACACGATCCACCGTCTCCTGGGCGGACAACAGGACATGGTGAACCGGAACCAGCGCACGCAACTGACGGGACAGAATTTTCCCCTCGTTATTGCGTGTCGCCCGGATGCGACCCACCCAAATGTCTTCCAATAACCTGTCTTGGCCCATGCCCATGCCCCAATATCTTGTGGGATTAACGTATAGCTAGGCGAAGCACGTGAAAAGAAAACTATTGGTGCTGGGATGACGAAATGTGGGGATAACTTCACCAGTCTCGACTATATGTAGCGGGGTTGTGCATGAAGGGTGGCGGGCAACCCCCTTGGAGCGTTCAAACTTCCATCGGGACAAATGGCTGTGGAAAACCGGCGCGCCAAAACGCGCCCCTATAGCCAAAGACCTAACGAATCCTAGCCGGATCTGCCCTGAGACGCCCGTCACACCGGCGATGATTCGAAATTCAGCGCTTGGGCCGGAGCGGTTCGGGATAAGAGAGCATGACGTTAATCCGCCGGTTCTCTGCTGCGGTGGGGTCCGCACCATTCAGCGGCTCTGTCGAAGCGAGGCCGGAAATCCGCTTGATCCGCGCCGGAGAGACGCCGGTGTCAATCAATACCCGTCGCGTCGCATTGGCCCGGTCCGCTGACAGTTCCCAGTTGGAATAGCCCTGATTGTTGACGAAAGGCACGGCGTCTGTGTGGCCCGTGATGACAATGTCGTTCTTCATGTCGACGATGGCCTCGCCGATGATGCGCAGCAGATCCCGCGTGCGGCTATCCACGCGGGCGGAGCCGCGCGTGAACATCGACCGGCCCTCCTTGTCCATGATCTGAACCAGCAAACCGTCCGGCGTGCGATCAAACCGCAGGTTTTCCCCCAGATCCTGCAAGTCGGTGCGGTCCTGGATATGCTGGCGGATGTCGGCTTCGAGGTTGGCCATATTGGCCTCGCGTTCCTTTACCTCGGCCTGGAACTGTTCCTCGTTGGCACGGGCTTCGGCCTTGGCTTCGGCGGCCGTGGGCTGATTTTCCTGCGTGGTCTCGATCATCGTGCCATCGGGCTGAGTTTCATACTCCACGACGGCATCGGTCTTCTCATCCCGCAGGCGACTGTCGAAAACCGCCAGTGGATTGTCCATGCCAAACGTCGGCAAGCGGGTGTTGCCATCGGGCGAATTGCTGCCGCCCTGATCGCCGTTCGAGGCGATCACCTGACCGTCCAGCATTCCCTGTCCGCGCCCGCCGCTTTGTGACAGCGACGGGGTAAAGTAGTCGGCAAGCCCGCGCAGGGCCTCTTCGTCCGATGCAGCGAGGATCCACAACAAGAGGAAGAACGCCATCATCGCGGTCATGAAGTCGGCGTAGGCCACCTTCCATCCGCCGCCGTGATGCCCGCCGCCCGTGACCTCTTCGATTTTCTTGACGATGATCGGTTCGTTGCTTGCCATTGGTCCCTGGTCCTATCCGTTCAGGAAATATCTTCGCTGTCCTGCCGTTGGACGCCGCGATCATATTTGCCAAAACCGGCCTGCTTGGCATGGCTGGCTTTCTTGCGTGAATAGCTGGGCGCGACCAGCGCCATGTCGGCGGGCAGGTTGAACATCGTGCGATATTCAGCCTCCGTCAGACCATGCTCTGCTTTGAGATGCCGCTTGAGCATCTTGAAGCCGCGCCCGCAACACAGACAATAGACCTTGTCCTCTGTCACGGCCCGGTCCAGCGGGAGAGCCGGCGTCACCTGAGACTCGGACGGAGTCCCGCCCCCGGCGGTCGCCTCACCGTTCAAACGGTTGTAAAGTTCAACGATAGCGTCCGGTGTCGCATCCGGTCGCGCCGCAAAGGACGCAACGATCGTAGCGATCATGTCCTTTTTTGTGTCGTCTGCCATGCCTGTCCTCAATTACTGCCATGTGGGGTCCAATGTCCGGTCTTTTTGCCGGATCCGGCCCTCTTGTTTTCAGTACTGCTCTTGGTCGTCTTCTTGTTCTTATCCATGATGCGACGCCTGACGGACGGCAGAGCGCCGCCGCAAGTAGTTCGCCGCGATCATGGGGTATTCAGGAGGCAGACCCCATCGATCCCGATATTCCTCCGGGGTCATGCGAAGCGTTTCGCGCAAGTGACGGCGCAACAGGACCTGACGCGATCCCGTTTCCAGACAGACGAGGAAATTCGGTGTCACGCTATCCTCGATCCGCACCGCGGGTCGAAGGGCGAACCCGGCGCGCCGACGCAATCGGTTCGAAGCGGACGCCGAAAGGAGCCACGCCAGCAGCCCCCGTCCGTTCCAATTTGCGATACGCTTGAAACCCATCATCTGCCCCGTTTTGCGCGTTTTCGCGCCTCCTGTTGATCAACAGATAGGCCCACAAGGTTAAAGGCAGTTATAAAGCGGCGGCTTTTCATGTCCCTGACAAGATTTATATATCAGCTCAAGGACACAGCGACTGTTTAAGCAAGGACAGCGGTGCGTCCCATTTGCCGAGCTTTTCCTGCCTATAAAGATTGAGGTTGCCATACCATGGGTCCGGCGTGCCCGACGGGCCCCAATACCACATGCATTCCGATCCGGTCGGCAACAGTACATGAGTGTCGGGATGCCCGATCGCCCCGCAGGCATGGGCGGTGGTGTTGTCGATGGTCAGCACACGGTCCATCGCGGCGATCTGGGCAAAGAACCCGGCCAGGTCTTTCATCTGGTTAACCTCAGGATCATCCAGAATCGCGACGGCGGGGCGGGCCTTGCGCGCCGCCTCGATCTCGGCGCGGCAATCGCCGTATTGTAAGTTTACCACCAGCGCACCGTCCGGCACGGTTGAAAGAATGTCCATCAGGCTGACCGACCGCAGATGACCCAGCATGGAGGCGGAGCTCCACGCCGCGCCGATGATCGGCCCACCCTGTGCGAGACGTGCGTATTTGTCCCGCAGATGTTGCACGCGCGCCTTCTCGGGATTGACCCACGCGCCATGTTGAGCGCCCCGGTTCTCAGCAGTGATGTAGCGGGTCAGGTCGCCGATATAGACCAGCTCCCTCGGAACGACATGTTGCGGCTCGGAGGTGAAGGATTTGCGATCGACCACGGAGAAACCAAAGTCGTTGCCGGCCAGCGCCTTCACGAACCGCCCGTCAGCCACCAGTCGAGAGGTAACACGAGAGAGGTCTATAGGCGCAAGGCGCAGCAGGGAGAGCAGCGCCAGCTGGTCCCCGATACCCTGCTCCCCGATCAGTGTGACGCTGTCCAGAGCTTCCAGATTCTCGGGCGCGGCGTTAATATAAGGTATATAGCCGCGCTGCGTGCCATCCAGACGGTCGGCAAAGTAATCCGCGCCTTCCTTGAACCGACCCTGGCGCATCAGGTAGGCCCCGAACGCTTTGGAGACCTTCAGTTTGGAACCGGTGACGTGCATGCCTTCCAGGTAGGCGTCCTCAACCTCTTTGTCGCGCCCGACGTCCTGGAGGATATTCGCCATTACCCCGCGCACCTCTGCGTATCGCTCGGGCACGACGAATTCGTGTGTCTCGGCAACTGACAGCGCCTCTTCCGGTCGATTGGTGATGCGCAGGATAAGGACTTTGTAGACCACGACGATATCGCGATCCTGCACCGAGGGATCCGCCAGCAACTCATCCGCGAGCTTCTCGGCAAGCTCTAGGCGACGGGTGTAGACCAGCGCGCGCAGACGGGCGATACGGTGCAGCTCGGGCTCGGGGTTCAGGCGCCAGGCCTTGTCCAGCCAAACGGCGGACTGGTTCGTTTCCTCGATGTCCGAAAGCATATCCGCCAGCATCAGGCACATCTCGGCATCGTTGAGCTTTTCGACCACCGGAACGATCACGTCGGCGGCGGCCTGAACGCGGCCCATCTGACGCATCAGCTCCATATAGAGCCGCGCCAGACCCTTTTCCGTTGCACCCGCCGCAAAGGCGCGGGCGGAGAAGCGGGTCGCGTCCTCAGGCTGGGCCTGCAAGACATGCGCCTTGGCCAGCCCGACCAACGCGGCGACCTCGTTCGGAGAGAGATCGACCGCACGCTCAAAAAACGCCTGTGCGGTCGCGCCTTCGCGCTGTGCCAGAGCGGCGCCGCCCATGACCACCCAGGCATGCACATTGCGCGGATGGCTGACTGTGATCGGATGCGCAAGTTGCACCGCGCGCATCACGTTATCCTGGCCCAACGCCTTGTAGGCTTCGTGCAGATCCAGCGATTCCGGCCCCTTGATGCCATAGGCCTTGGCGGCCTTGGCGATCTGCGCGCGACGATCCTTGCGGGAGAGTGCTGTGTCGGCCATATCAATCCTTTGGAACGGCGAAATAGTCGATGGTGTGAACGTAAGGGGTGCTGTCGACGATCTTGTAACCAGCTGTCCGGCACCAGGTCTGGGCAAAGCCGAGCATGTTTTCGCGCAGCACCTCCACCCAGATGACGGGCCTGTCACGCGCGATAAGGGCCTGCGCGCCTTCCAGCACGTCCAGCTCCATTCCTTCTGCGTCGATCTTGATGAAATCGACGACCTCATCCCCCATCAGCGCGTCGAGCGTCCGCGTCTCGATCCCTCCGCTTTCATCAGCGACCAGCCTGGTCGCACCGAGGTTGTCGGCATTATCGGTTTGGGTCCGAAAGGTGCCGGTATCCTTGCCCGCGCCGTAGCCCATACCGCGTCGATCAATCCGGGGGGTGATCCCGTTGGCGGCAATATTCTGGTCGAGGATTTCAATGGCGTCCGGGTTGGGTTCCACCGGATAAATCCGGGAGGCGTCCAGGTGCCGCGCGTACCATACCACGTGATTGCCGATGTTCGCGCCGACCTCGATGATACGCGGGGTCGGCGATTTGATCAGCGTCTTCAGCTTGGCGAGGCTGTCTGCTTCGAAAAACTCGCCTCGGAGATGAGTCATCTGGATCAGGTCGTTGGGGTTCAAGACCCGCATCCGCGCCGGTTCCTCGCCCGCTCCGCCATCGTTGACGGTCGCCCAGATCTCCACCTGCTTCAACTGGTTGGCCCACATCGCGTTCGTCGCGTGGCTCCAGGCCAGACCCGTTGCGGCGCGCGGGCCAGTGGAATGCACCCCGCGTCGGTTCACAAAAAAGATTTCGGGACGTTTCGCGCAGCGGTGCTGCTCCCATAGCTGACAGTAGAGCTTGTAGTCCTCGCCCGTATCCATCGCCTCGTCGAAACCCAGACGGGCTGCGACTTCGGTCCGGACAAACCCGCCGATCTGGACGGCGGCGAATGGCGGGACGCTCAGGAAATCGACACGCGAATCCAGCCGTTCCGCCTGGTCGTCGCGCAGGGTCGGTTCCCCGTCGTTGCTCAAGGTGCAGATCAGACCCCAGACCGCTTGCAGATCAGGTTCGGCCTCGATCACGCGACCGAACGCCTCGAAGGCATTCGGCGTCAGGATATCATCGGCATCCAGGAAAAATACCCACTCGGATCTAGCCTCCTGGGCGAGCCTCAGCGCCTCGTTCCGGCGGGCGGAGCGTCCGAACTGACCCTCTGTGTCATCCATCGCCAGATGGCGCACTTCGCTGAACGGCCCCAAGTTCCACGCGCGCGCCTGATCAACTGAGGGTGCGCAACTGTCGTCAAAAACCGCCTGATGACCCGGACCAACCGGCGTGATGACGGTGCAGATCATTTCCCCGAGCCCAAGGCTTCCTGTCGGGCCATCGTCCCGATCAAATCCAGCGGCGCCCCGATGAATCGAGTGACTTCCGGCTCGGATGCGCGATCGCCGAACAGGCTGCCGATGCGCTGTCCGTCGGACTGCATCGACGACAGGATCGTTCCCGCAACCGCACCAACCCCGACCAACGCCAGAACGGCGGCGCGCGCCGGCGTCAAAACGCGACGCAACAACGGCTTGCTACGGGAATCCAGCGGCTGCCAATTCTCGATTCGAGATCCCGGCCCAACAAAGATACCGCGATCCGTGATTGTCACCTCGGCGTGCCGGGCGAACTGTTGATAGCGCCTGGCCAGGGCCGCGGGAAACTGTTCGATGGGGATATCCAGCACAACGGCATCGCCTTGCCGCCAGTTTGGCAACGCATCGCGCGGCAACATGAAGCGTGAAAAATCGTCACGAAATCGCACGTTCGTGACGCGAATGGGCGCGGTGCGGACAGACATGCGTTCGCGCGAAATCACGATACGGATGCAGTCGTCCTGCTCAAATATCTGACCATCGAGGAAGAAGCACTCTTCGCGGCCCAACCCCTCGACCGGCAGATAACCAAGCGTCACGTTCGGGTCGAGCGGGGCCGCAACGGCGACCGGCTCCGGCCGCGGCTTCTTGGCCAGACTACTCATGGACAGGCGCAGTCGCGGACGAACCGGCGCACGCGAGACGCGCGGCGCGGCAAGTGGCGGCTTTTCTCGATGGCGGAATGTCGGGGTGATCACTTCTGCCGTTTCACGCGCCTTCGGTTGTGGCTTCATCGTCTCAGGATCCAGGCCCTGATCCTGCGCGTAACGATAGTTGATCGCATAATCGGTCGCGGTTTCAGCCAGATCATAGGCATCGGCGACCAGGGTGAGCATCTTCTGTTCTTCCGAAAACATCACCTTGCGCGTCGGATATCCCTTGGTCTCCGGCACCACGACGAACTGACCAAGCGGGCGCTCCAGGACCGAGGCGACCTTGCGCAGCACGCCGCGCCCCTCGTCCTCGTGATAGACCATCACCTGGCACCCGCCCGCATCATCGAGACAGAGCGCCACTTTCATGTCCGCGGGCCATTCCGCGAAAATACCGGCCATCTGGTCAGCGTCCAGAAAATAGGCGAGTTTATCGGGTCTCATCATTGGGTCGGCCCCAGCTAAGCAAGAAACAATTCGCTTCTATTCTTGTTTATACTTGATCCCTTGTCAATTATACATATGGTGAAACGCAATAAGCTAGAATAAATCGAGCGCTCAGCAGTGATAGGTGGCATGACATGACGTTGTTCCTTGGACTGGCAATGGTCTTTGGCCTTGTCTTCGGTGGCTTCATGCTATCGGGGGGCAAGATGGACATCGTCCTTCACGCCCTGCCCTATGAGGGCATGATGATCATTGGCGCGTCGGTCGGCTCCTTCATTATCGCGAACTCCTTCTCCGTCGCCAAAAAGGCGCTCAAGGGGATCGTGCGTGTGATCAAGGGGCCGACGTGGAAAACCAAGGATTACAATGACCTGCTGGCCCTGATGTACGAATTGACCCGCATCTACAAAGCCAAGGGCATCCTCGCGCTCGACGATCATATCGAGAATCCCGACGCCTCGGAAATCTTTGGCCGCTACCCCAAAATCAAGAAGGACCACTTCGCTCTGGACTTGATCCGCGACAGTTTTCGCATGCTCTCGATGCAATTCGACGACAAGTACGGCACCGAAGACATCATGAATCGCAAGATCAAAAAGCATCATCACGAGAACCTTGAGGCCGCGCACGCTATTCAGACGATGGCTGACGGGTTGCCCGCAATCGGTATCGTCGCGGCGGTTCTCGGTGTGATCAAGACCATGTCCTCCATCGATCAGCCGCCCGAAGTGCTGGGCGCGATGATCGGCGGCGCGCTCGTCGGCACCTTTCTCGGCGTGTTCCTCGCCTATTGCATGGTGCAGCCGATTTCCGGCCGGTTGACCCAGATCGAGGACGAAGACGGCGCCTTTTATCACGTCATCCGCGACATCTTTGTCGCCATGGTCGCCAACAACCCGCCAAACATCTGTATCGAGATCGGGCGTGGCAATATTCCCACCCGGATGCAGCCCGATTTCTACGAGGTTGAGACCGCCCAGAAAGAATTGCCGGCATGATTCGCGCGCTGACGCTTCTCCTGATTGGCCAGCTCCTCATCGGGCTGAACAGTAGTGGTGAGGCCGCGGGCGCGCCGGCTGAAAAAAGTGACGCCGAGGATCCGACGCAATCCTTCAAGACGACGCGCTCCGCCTCATATGTCGCGCTTCCCGACGCAATCCTGCTCAGCATGCGCAACCGCATTCTGGAACAGCGCGGCGAGGCTCCCGAGGAACCCGTGGAAAGCGGTGGCCACTGATGTCGGCCAAGCGTCGTCGTGCCCTGGCCCTCATGGAACGTCTGCGCGGGCTGGATATCGACGAAGTCTCCCGCGAGATGGCGGATGCGCGCAGCCAGATGGAAAAGCTGACCGCCAGCCGCACAGAACTACGCGAAAAGCTGGAGACAGAGCGCAACGTGACCAGGCCCGAAGCTCTACCCTACGTGTCGTCCTTTGTTGAGGCCGTCACACGACAAATTCGCCGGATCGACGCGAAAATCACCGATTTAGAGCCTGTATTGAGCAAGTTCGAAGACCAGATGAGAGAGCTCTACCGCGAACAGAAGGTCTACGAGTCAGTCAGGCTCCGCGATTTGCGGAACGAACAGATTGCGGCAGAGAAACGCGAGACAGCCGAGATGGAAGAGTTGACATTGCTCCGCTGGAACCGTTGATCGAAGGGTCCGTATTGGGGCTACGGGTGTAATCCGCCCGTGCGGGAGGAATCTAGTCAGGTCCTGTCCCACGGAGAGGTGTAACTCCGGGTAGCGCTTGCAGCAACCGTATTGTTCTGGCTATGAGTCCTGAGCCTAAGCTGGAGGATGAGTTTCCTCCGCTCTACACATCCTCGCGGATAATCGAGCAGCCAGATCCAGGGATCGTGCGGAGGCCACAGCGGGAGAGCCCTTCGATAAGGTTGGTCTTGCCGGTAACTGGGTGCCCCTCACGACGAAGAAATGGGCGCACACGGGCAATCCTCGGGTTTGACAGGGGGGGGTGCGAAGCGATCAACACGCCGAAAAGGCGCGGATCAAAGCAGCGTGGTTTTTGGTAGGAAAAACAGTACCCGTCTGACCGGCAGAGGCAATTCCTCTGACGAGAAAGGTCGAACCACCTGGTGCTTTTCAATAGGTTTTGGTGGAGCCTAGGGGGATCGAACCCCTGACCTCTTGCATGCCATGCAAGCGCTCTCCCAGCTGAGCTAAGGCCCCGAATGCACGGGTTATCTCACCCGTGCGGCGCTGTGTAGGGTAAGCCATGAAGGGGATCAAGCGAAAAAACCTGCGCCCCGGACATGCCCCGTCACAGTGTCAGTCGTCGTCGTTCGCCGCCACGTCCGCCAATTCGTCGAGCGGGACATTGTCGTCTTCGTCGTCATCGTCATCCAGCAGATCCTCGTCGATATCCACATCGACGTCGTCATCTTCCAGAACGACTTCCTCTTCGGCGTCTTCCTTGGCTTTCTTGGTGGCGTTGTCTTCCGCATCGGCGGCGATCATGCGGTTCTTGGACTCGTCAAACTCGACGACCTCGCCCGTGTAGGGGCTGACGATCGGAGATTTGTTCAAGTCGTAAAACCTTTTGCCGGTCGTGGGGCAGAGGCGCTTTGTACCCCATTCTTCCTTGGGCATGGTCATTCCTTTTCAGATGTCTCTCTTGCCGACAATCCGCGTCCCCTGCCATAAGCGGCTGAGGGTGTCAAAGGCTTTCCGGCGCGTGTCGGTGCCGGGCGGCCCCAGCCCGCGTCCAACGGGCAGGCGGATCGAGGCAGATATGGGACAGCATGTGCTGCCGGGCAACCCCCCGGTGGAAATCAATCTCAAGCGGTCAGGCCGCGCGCGGCGGATTTCCCTGCGCGTCTCGTCGCTGGATGGCCGGGTGACGCTGACTCTGCCGCAGGGCGTGTCGGATCGCGCCGGTCTGGCCTTTGCGGCCGAGA
This sequence comes from Pseudooceanicola sp., assembly GCA_002709085.1. Taxonomy (GTDB): domain Bacteria; phylum Pseudomonadota; class Alphaproteobacteria; order Rhodobacterales; family Rhodobacteraceae; genus Pseudooceanicola. Next base: position 26,137 of record PAPR01000060.1, read on the forward strand.
AATCCGACTGGTTGCGGCGCAACATGGCGCGGCACGGCGGGGTGGAGCAGATCGCCTATGGCACACGCCTCCCGGTCGCCGGCGTGCCGCTGATCCTGTCACCGGGCACCGGGAGCCGCGTTAGGATTGAAGAGGACCGATTGATCGTGCCGGGGGATCCGGACCGCCTGTGCGCGCGGCTGACGGGCTATCTCAAGACCCTGGCGCGGGACCGGTTGGCCGAAGCCTCGGATCGATACGCCGGGCAACTCGGGCGTCGCTACACCAGGCTGACCTTGCGGGACACACGCTCCAGATGGGGCTCGTGCTCCTCGCAAGGCGCCCTGTCCTATTCGTGGCGTCTGATCCTCGCGCCCGGGGATGTGCTGGAGTATGTCGCAGCGCATGAGGTCGCGCATCTGGCTGAAATGAACCACTCCGTGCGATTCTGGGCCGTGGTGACTGACCTCTACGGCCCGTATGACACGCAACGGCGCTGGCTGCGCACCGAAGGAACTGCCTTGCACCGCTACCGGTTCGAGGCGGATTGACCCTCCACCCTACGCTTGCCTATTGACCTTGCGCACGACTGTGATCACAAACCGGTCATGCTGATGCAAACCCGCCCCGATCCCAGTCCCGCCGCCCACGAAAGGGTCTATCGTGGTTTGCGAACCCGTATCATGTTGGGAGAGATCCCGCCTGGCGAAGCCTTAACGCTGCGCGGCATCGCCAAGGAATTCGGGGTCTCCATGACCCCGGCACGGGAATCGATCCGTCGGCTGGTGGCCGAAGGCGCGCTGACCCTGTCGTCCTCGGGTCGTGTCTCAACCCCCGAAATCACCAATGAGCGGATAGAGGAGCTCGCCGCCCTCCGCGCCCTCCTCGAAGTCGAATTGGCCTCACGCGCGCTGCCGCGTGCGCATATCGCCTTGATCGACCGCCTGCAGACCATCAATTCCACGATCTCCGAAGCGGTGGATCGGCATGATGCCGTCGGCTACATCCGCACCAATCTTGAGTTTCATCGCACGCTTTATCTGCGCGCGCAGGCCCCGGCGATGCTGGCGATGGCCGAAACAGTGTGGCTGCAACTGGGTCCGACGATGCGCAAGCTCTACGGGCGGCTGCATCGCAAGGAATCGCCGCATTTCCATCGCCTCATCATCGCCGCGCTCAAGGCGGGGGACGAGCCGGGGCTGCGGCTGGCCGTTCGTTCGGACGTCACGCAGGGGTTGCGGATGTTGGCGACGTGATCGCGGGGTCGGGCGGCGCCTGATCGGCGCGATAGGGCCGGAATCAAGCCGACCGGAAGCGGGCCATTTGCAGGATCGAAGCGGTCGGATAAACAAGGCAGGGAAATGCACCGCCGCCTGAGACCAGATCAGATCAGGCTGCCAGTCTCTTGGACCCCATCGCGAGGAACTTCTGCCGGCGATCCTTGATCAACTGCTGAGGGGATAGCCCCTCCATCTCGCCCAGCATTTCCGTCAACGCGGTCTCGACACTGGTAAACGCCGCCCTGCGATCACGGTGCGCGCCGCCCAAGGGTTCAGGGACGATGCGGTCGATCACTTCCAGTTCTTTCAGGTTCAAAGCGGTCAGGCGCAAGGCTTCGGCGGCTTCGCGCATCTTTTCGGAATCCTTCCACAGGATAGAGGCGCAGCCCTCGGGCGTGATCACCGAATAGACCGAATGTTCCAGCATCGCGACCCGGTTGGCGGTGGCAAAGGCGACGGCCCCGCCAGAGCCACCCTCGCCGATGATGACCGACACGATCGGCACGCCAAGCTGCAGGCACTTCTCGGTCGACCGCGCGATCGCTTCGGATTGGCCACGCTCTTCGGCCCCTTTGCCGGGATAGGCGCCGGGGGTGTCGACAAGGGTGATCACGGGCAGGCCGAACTTGTCCGCCAGCTCCATCAGCCGGATCGCCTTGCGGTAGCCTTCGGGCCGCGCCATGCCAAAGTTGCGTTCGATACGCGACTTGGTGTCATATCCCTTTTCCTGACCGATCACCACGACGGGGCGATCATTGAACCGTGCCAACCCGCCCATGACCGCATGATCGTCGGCGAAATTACGGTCCCCGGCCAGCGGGGTGTATTCGGAAAACAACGCCTCGATGTAATCCTTGCAATGGGGGCGGTCAGGGTGCCGGGCCACCTGACATTTGCGCCACGGCGTCAAGGACTTGTAGAGGTCCTTCAACATGGTCGCTGCCTTGGCGTCCAGGGCGGCGGCTTCGGATTCGACATCCATTCCCTCGGATTCGCGAGCCATGGTGCGCAACTCGCGCGCCTTGCCTTCGAACTCGGCCAATGGCTTTTCAAAATCGAGATAACTTGTCGGCTCGCTGGGCAGACTGTTGGATTGCGTTTCGGACATCAAGGCACCTCCAGGCTTCTGCGCTATATGCCTATGGGCCGAGGTCTTTGCAACTCAACTCGGGTTGTTCGGGGCGCGCGGCGAGGTTCGATCCGCTCACCTTCAGGTCGCGAAGAAGACCGCAAGCCGACCGTCGAGGACACGAACCTGCGGACACCACGTCCGCCGACCCGACCTGACCACGTCAGTTGAAGGCGACCGGCACCAACGACGCCACCAGCAAACCCGCCATCGTCCAGTTGAAGGCGCGCAGGCGTCGCGGATTGGTCAGCACGCGCCGCATCTGCTGCCCCAGCACCGTCCAGACCGAGACGCAGGGGAGACAGACCAGCGCGAACATCAGCGCCACAAGCGCGATCGCTGCAAAGCTGCGGTCGGACGCATAGACGGTGATGGCGGTCAGCGACATCGTCCAGGCCTTGGGATTGACCCATTGAAACAGCGCGGCCTGCACAAAGCTCAGCGGTTTGCCCTCTTCTTCTCCGCCCGAGGCGGGTGGTGCGGCATTCGCGATCTTCCACGCCAGCCACAGCAGGTAGGTCACGCTTAGAACGGTCAGAATTCTGTGCGATAGCGGGACAAGATCGAAGATCTGGATCAGACCAATCCCGACAAGCAGGGTCATCACCGAAAAACCGCCCGCGATGCCCAGCATATGTGGCAGCGTCCGCCGATACCCAAAATTGGCCCCCGAGGCCATGACCATCAGATTGTTCGGCCCCGGCGTGATCGTGGACACGAAGCAAAATGCCAGGAGGGCAAACAGTATATTCGGGGTCACGGAGTCACCATTCAGCTTTATCCACGCAATAATACGCATATTTGGCGGAGAAAGGTTGCAATGTTCGTCTTTTACCGGCTGATTGAGCAATCAATGACTGAACTTGACGACATAAACCGCAAGATATTGCGCACCCTGTCAAGCGACGGCCGGATGTCCAATCTGGATCTGTCCGACGCGGTGGGATTGTCACCATCGGCTTGCCTGCGGCGGGTGCAGGAACTGGAACGCTCCGGCGTCATCCAAGGCTATCGCGCCGTTCTGGACCCGGTGAAAACCGGTGTCGGCTTTACCGCCTATGTCACCGTCGGGCTGAATACACACACCAAGGCCTCGCAGGAGGCATTCGAAAGCGCTATCGCAGATGCGCCGGAGGTCCGTGAATGCCATAACATCACGGGCTCTTGGGAATATCTTCTGCGAATTGAGGCGGCGGACCTTGCAGCCTACAAATCCTTCCACACCGAGGTGTTAGGAACTGTGCCGCAGGTCAGCGCAATCACCTCCTACGTTGTCATGGCCTCGCCCAAGGATGAGCGGGCGTAGACTACCGACAATAGGTCGCCTGCTCCCTGATCGCCTGACTGGCGCCGGCCAGCTCGACGGGCAGGCTCTGTCCCTCCACTGTCAGCATGCGTCCCCGACGAACACTCTCCAGAAAGGCGGTTTGGGTCTGAATGTCGGCAAAGACCAGCTCGTAGCTAAAAATGTTGCCCTTGCGGAAATGCGGGTCCTTTGTCTTGCCGGTAAAGTTCGCAGGCACGCGCGTGGACGTTCCGTCCACGGTGACGCCGATATCATTTCCGGGCCGCCGCTTAGGGTAAGCCAGCCGGATCGATTGCGCCGAGCCTTCGCACCGGATCGAGAAATACTCACCGGCTGCCGACCTCTCCTGCGTCAGATACATCAGGATGCCATTCTGGGAGGGGTCTTTGGACTGAACCCATTTTTCCTCAAAAACCTTCAACAGGTCGTTTTCCACCACTTCGGCCCGTAAGGGCAGCGCAGCGGTACAGGCAAACAGGGCGAGGGCGAGACGGCGCATTTAGAATCCTCTTCATGGGGTGGTCCTTGTTTTAATGCGTTCACACCCGCTGCCAAGGGTGTTGTCTGTTCCGAGGGTCATATCCTCGTGACCGCATCGGCGTGCAAAGACACAAAAACGGCCGCACCCAGAGGAGTGCGGCCGTGCAGCAAAACGTTTCGAGAAAGGCTTGGTCTCAGGCGTTTCCGGCGATCAATTCGGCCTGTTTCACGATCACCTCGGCCTGCTTGATCGACGCGATATCCACCAGACGACCCTTGTAGACGACCGCGCCGGCACCGGATTTCTGCGCCTCTTCCATTGCATCCAGGATCTCTTTCGCTTCGCTCACCTTGGCGTCCGAAGGAGTGAAAACCTCGTTTGCGAGAGCGATCTGCTTGGGGTGGATCGCCCATTTTCCGACCATGCCCAGTGTCGCGGACCGGAGGGCCTGCGCCCGGAAGCCCTCTTCGTCCGAGAAATCGCCAAAGGGACCATCGACCGGCAGCAGACCATGCGTACGGCAGGCGGCGACGATGGCGGTTTGCGCCCAATGCCAGGGATCGGCCCAGTATTTCTGGCCTTCGCGCAGCATGTAGTAATCTTCCTGCGTGCCGCCGATACCGGTCGTCTGCATCCCCATGGAGGCCGCGAAATCGGCAGCGCCCAGGCTCATCGCCTGCAGGCGGGGCGAAGCGGCGGCGATCTCTTCCACGTGGGCGAGGCCAGCAGCGGATTCGATTATGACTTCGAGTCCGAGACGCTTTTTGCGCCCCTTGGCCATCTCGATGGACGAAATCAGCGCATCGACCGCGTAGATATCCGCAGCACAGCCGACCTTGGGGATCATGATCATATCCAGCCGTTCGCCGGCCTGTTCGACCAGATCAACGACATCGCGATACCAATAGGGGGTGTCGAGACCGTTGATGCGCACCGAGAGGGTCTTGTTGCCCCAGTCGATATCTCCGATCGCCTCGATCACCAGCTCGCGTGCTTTGGGCTTGTCGTCGGGTGCGACAGCATCTTCAAGGTCGAGGTTGATCACATCCGCTGCCGACGTCGCCATCTTTGGCGGCAATTTAGTGTTCGAACCGGGGCCGAAGAGCTGGCAGCGGTTCGGACGTGCGGGCGGAGTCGGCTGGATGCGAAAGGACATATCGTCACCTCAAAGAAAGGAAATTGCGTATTGTTCGGGTCGAGCGTTATTAAATTACAGGTTCTGACGCAACCCGATATTGCACCGCGGCATACCGCCGACGGCCGGAAGGAATCGGCGCTGAGAGTTTGCGCTGCACAATAATTTTGCAAATAGTCGCCATTATATCGAAGTTTATCCTGCAAATTTCAGTTCAGACGGCGGAATTGCAAAGCCTTCCCGCGACAAATCGGTCAGGATCGCACCAAGCAAAGGAGCCCTATGATGATCGAGACCCCGTATCTGTTGTTTCTGGGCGATGCCCCGGACATGCTCGCCGCGAAAGTCGCGCAAGGCATCCGCGACTGGCGCCCCGAAAACGCCGTCGGTCAGTACCGGATGGCCGGGTGCAAGGCGGACATGAAGCTGACCGACATGACGCTAGCAGAGGCCAAGGCGGCCGGGGCGAAAACGCTCGTCATCGGCGTTGCCAACCGCGGCGGGATCATTTCAGCAGCTTGGAAAGAAGTCCTGATCGCGGCGCTGGAAGAGGGGTTCGACCTCGCCTCCGGCCTGCACAACCTGCTGCGGTACGAACCCGATTTGAGGGAGGCGGCAGAGCGGACCGGACAAGCGCTGCACGATGTGCGCGTCCCTTCGGTCAAATATCCGATTGCAGATGGGGTGAAACGTCGGGGCAAGCGGTGCCTTCCCGTCGGCACGGACTGTTCGGTGGGCAAGATGTATACGGCCATGGCGATGGATCGCGACATGAAGGCACGCGGGCTGAAATCCTCGTTCCGCGCGACCGGGCAGACCGGAATCCTGATCACGGGTGAGGGCGTGCCGCTGGATGCCGTGGTTGCAGATTTCATGGCAGGGTCGATCGAATGGCTGACGCCGGACAATGATGACGACCACTGGGACATGATCGAAGGGCAAGGCAGCTTGTTCCATGTCTCTTACTCCGGGGTGACGATGGCGCTGGTGCATGGCGGGCAGCCCGACGCGCTCATCCTTTGTCACGAGCCGACTCGGGATCACATGCGGGGACTTCCGGGGTATAAGCTGCCCTCGCTGGAAACCCTGCGCGACATGGCCCTGCAACTGGCGCGGGTCGGCAATCCGGCCTGCGAGGTGGTCGGCATTTCCGTCAACACGCAGCACCTCGATGACGCGGCGGCCAAGGCTTGCCTGCAGGAGATCGAAGACCGCATGGGCCTGCCGACGGTCGATCCCTATCGTCACGGTGCGGACCGTTTGGTGGATGCGCTGCTGGCGATGGAATAGGCACTGACCAGGCGAAGAGGCTCGTGTCTCTGGCGCGACGCCTCCGGCGGGAGTATTTTTGACGAGATGAAGGAGACCCCTGTGCAGTTGCGCGTCACGGCAGACACATTCCCATTGGCCGAGGTCTTTACCATAAGCCGCGGCTCTCGCACCGAAGCGCATGTGCTGACGGTGACGGTGACGGACGGCGCGATCTCGGGCCGCGGCGAATGCGTGCCCTACGCGCGTTATGGCGAAACGCTCGAGTCAGTCCGGGCGGAAATCGAGGGGGTGTCGATGCCGCTCGATCTTATGGCGCTGCAAGACCGGCTGCCCGCCGGAGCGGCGCGCAACGCCATCGACTGCGCGCTCTGGGATCTGGAGGCCAAGCGGCGGGAGCGCCGAGTCTGGGACCTCGCCGGTTTGCCCGCGCCGGGACCGGAGATCACCGCATACACCCTGTCGCTGGCGGGACCTGCCGCGATGGAGGAAGCCGCACGCAAACATGCGCATCGCCCAATTTTGAAGATCAAGCTCGGCACGCCCGATGACATGCCCCGGCTTGAGGCCGTGCGTTGTGGCGCGCCGCAGTCCCGGATCATAATCGATGCGAACGAGGGCTGGAGCGCGGAGGTTTACGCCGACCTCGCGCCGCATCTCGTCCGGCTGGGCGTGTCGCTGGTCGAGCAACCTCTGCCAGCCGGGCAGGACGACGCGCTTATCGGCATGGAGCGCCCCGTGCCGCTGTGCGCGGACGAGAGCTGTCATGATCGCGGCTCGCTGGCGTCGCTGACTGGCAAATACGACGTGGTAAACATCAAGCTCGATAAAACCGGCGGCCTGACCGAAGCACTGGCGCTACGCGCCGCCGCGCTGGAGGCCGGGTTTCGCGTCATGGTCGGCTGCATGGTCGGCTCCTCGCTGGCAATGGCGCCGGCACTGCTAGTGGCGCAGGGCGCAATGGTCACCGATCTTGACGGACCTTTGCTCTTGGCCAAAGATCGCGACCATGCCCTTACATTTGACACGCAGGGCGTACATCCGCCCGACGCTGCCCTCTGGGGGTGAGGCGCAGGGCTTGCAGCGATCTATTGGTTTCACGATTGGAAAATTGCCATGTTTTCACCCGCAGCTTCTGTCCCGCGATTGGCAGTCCTGATTCTTCTTGTCCTATTGATTGCCAGCTTTGTCGGACCGCAGGGATACGCACGGGCCGATAGTTGGACGGTTCAATTGACCAGATCGCAGGCCAAGAATTTTGCTGAAACGCAAGCAGCCGCAAAAAGCAACTGGGCCTTTGCAATCTCACCCGACGGTGGTTGGGGACGCAGTTGGGAATATGCAACTGCCGAAGGCGCGCGCACGCGAGCGATGCAGGAATGCCGATTGCGTCTGCGGAAGGGCAAGCGCGACTGCGCTCTCTTTGCGGAGAACGGCAAACGGCTGATGCCTGTGGTGATCGAGACCCGGCGGGTGTCGAAGGTTTATAAACCCGTGAACGGGCGCAGCGCCGCGGCGGTGATCGGCCTGGCCCCGATGTCTTTTCGCGGCAATCCGCAGGCCGCCAAAGCGCAGGTCGCCGCGATTAACGCAGGGTCGCTTAACGTCGCGAACCCGCCAGGCGACCGGGCTTTGATGACTATGTTGCGGGATCGTAGTCTGGCAACGACATCGGGTTTCGAATCCGTTGTGTACTTTGGCCGTCCGCAGGCACAGCGTCTGATCGAGTCAAATAGCGGGCTGCTGTCCATCCGGTTCACCGGCTGGCGCGCGACGCGCGAGGGGGCGGTTTGCATGGAAAATGGACGTTGGGCGACCGGTAAGCCATTTGGCAACTTTTGCCTCGTTATTCATGCCATCGACAATGGCCGCATCACGTTCTCATGGGGGGACTCAAATGCATCCCGTTCGGCCTATCTGATTGCAGGCGACGCCAGATTCGCTCATGTCAGGTGAACGCGCCGGACGTGGCGCCTCCCTGCGAGCCCAACTCGAACCAAAGGACCCCAAAATGCGCACCGTTTACGTGAATGGGGAATACCTCCCCGAAAATGAAGCCAAGATCTCGGTTTTCGACCGGGGTTTCCTGATGGCCGATGGCGTATACGAGGTGACCTCCGTGCTCGACGGCAAGCTGGTGGATTTCGAGGGTCACGCCAAGCGGTTGGAGCGGTCGCTGCATGAACTCGACATGGCCTCGCCCGTGACCACCGACGAGCTGCTCGCGATCCACCGGGAATTAGTACAGGTAAATCAGTTGGACGAGGGAGGGATTTACCTGCAGATCACCCGCGGCGCGCCTGCGGACCGGGATTTCGCCTTTCCCGATCCCGAAGAGACGCCCTCCTCAATCGTGCTGTTTACACAGGCGAAGAACCTCGCCAATGCGCCTTCAGCCCAGGCTGGGATCAGCGTCATCTCGATCGAGGATATTCGCTGGGGCCGGCGCGACATCAAGACCGTACAATTGCTCTACCCCTCCATGGGCAAGATGATGGCCAAGAAGGCCGGGGCGGATGATGCCTGGATGGTCGAAGACGGGCAGGTTACAGAGGGCACCTCGAACAACGCCTATATCGTGAAGGGCCGCAAGATCATAACCCGACAGTTGTCCAACGACATCCTGCACGGGATCACACGCGCCGCCGTCCTGCGGCTGGCCAAGGAAGCACAGATGGAAGTCGAGGAGCGTGGATTCTCGATTGAGGAGGCGCAAGGGGCGGACGAGGCGTTCATCACCTCTGCCACGACCTTTGTTCAGCCGGTCGTTACGATTGACGGCTCCTCGGTCGGCACCGGCCAGCCGGGCAAGATCGCCCTGCGCCTGCGTGAGATCTATATCGAGGAAAGCCGTAAGAAGGCACTGTAGCATTTGTCGAGCGGGGCCGGACGATTATCCGACCCCGCTCCCGCAAGGGTTACGATGACGCCTGCGACCCCGGCGCGTGATCGGCGTGACGATCGGTCGGGGTGATCGGCTCGTCGCGCTTATCTGCGGTCTTGACATGGGTGACGGGTGCCGTGCGCAAGATCCCAAATCCGAGCAGAGCCGCAACCAGCGATCCACCAAGAACGCCAAGCCTGACCTCGTTCATATGGGTCGCGTCTGCAAAGCTGAGCGTGCCGATAAACAAGGACATGGTAAATCCGATCCCGGCAAGCGCCGAGATCCCCAGCATGTGCAACCACGTCGCGCCATAGGGCAGACGCGCCCATCCAAGTCGCACGATCAACCACACAACACCCAGCACGCCAAGAATCTTGCCCAATACCAACCCGAGCGCGATGCCGACGGTGAGCGAGGCAAAGACCTCCTCCGTCCCGATCCCCTTCAGCACGACGCCGGCGTTGGCGAAGGCAAAGACCGGCACGATCAGGTAAAACACGTAAGGCGAGAGCCCGTCCTCCAGCCCATGCAGCGGGCTTTTGCCATAGCGGTCCTTGAGAGGCACGCAAAAGGCCGTCAACACCCCAGCTAGGGTCGCATGGACGCCGGATTTCAGCACAAAGACCCACATCACGGTCCCGAGCAGGATGATCGGTGCCACACGATGTGCGCCGCGCAAATTCAGCCAGATCATCACGGCCAGCGGCAGGGCGGCAAGCATGAGATAATCGACGTTGAGATCGGCGGTGTAGAACAGGGCGATGATGAGGATGGCGCCCATGTCGTCCAGAATCGCCAGCGTCAGCAGAAATATCTTGAGCGAGGCGGGCACGCGGCTGCCGACCAGCGCCAGGATCCCGAGGGCGAATGCGATGTCCGTCGCCGCCGGGATCGCCCAGCCCGAGATCGTCTCAGCATTCCCCCAGTTGAAGGCGGCGTAGATCACCGCGGGAATTGCCATCCCGCCCACAGCGGCGAGGCCGGGCAACAGGACGTCGCGGGGGTTCTTGAGCTTGCCTTCCAGAAGTTCGCGCTTAAGTTCCAGCCCGACCAGCAGGAAAAAGACCGCCATCAGGCCGTCATTAATCCAAAGTATCAGAGGCTTGGATAAACCCTCTCCGTTCAGAAGTACGGAAAACTTCATCTCCAACCAGCCGTTGTAAATGCCAGAGAGAGATGAATTTGCGACCATCATCGCGGCCACGGCAGAGACGATCAGAACGATCCCTCCGACGGCGTCCCCCGAAAAGAATTCGTCCAGCGACCGTCGCAATCCCATCCCATATCTCCTAATTTTTGTTTAGTTGTTCAGCACATAACATGGGAGCTAGGGGGCATCATGCAAGACCGGTTCGAAGGGCGTGGACGACTGGTCGCACCTAAATAACCTGAGGGAGCCCTCTGTGCGGGGGCAGACCGACATCGCTAGATGTGGTTTCGACTGACAATGGCCGAGCGCTGGTTCACTTGATCAGGCCAGCGGATGTTTACTTCGGACGTGAAAAGACCACTCTCCAACTAAGAGCAAGGATCAAACGAAAGACTTTCGCAGCACTGTGCGTACCTCACCATCAACACGCCTCATGATGCAACCAGAGAGGACCGAAACTCACTTAGATTGCGCCCGCTTTGGACCAAAAAACTCTGCCGTCGGATAGCCCCGCAGCACACGTCGTCTGATGACATTCAAGAGCACAGGTCTACCATTCTATTGCCACCATCGCGCCTTGCGTTCCGGGAAAAGATCAGGCGGCTCAGCCCTCATTGGGTTTTATCCCTCTATCCGGCGCACTTCTGCGCGGGAATTTGGAACCGACACCATCATGGCGCGAATGGATGCCATCCGCGACGATAGCCATCAGACTGTGACGACCGACGCCTTCGACCAGACCACAAAATACGCCACTATGGCAGCTGCCAGACGCAGTATTAAACTGCCTGATAGCTGAACTGAAACAAAGGAGAAGATCCATGCGTGACGCAGTCATCGTATCCACGGCACGAACCCCGATCGGCAAGGCCTTTCGCGGAGCCTTCAACAACACGCAGGCGCAGGAATTGATCGGCCACGCCGTGAAGAACGCGGTTGAACGCGCAGGGCTTGAAGGCTCCGAAATTTCGGACTGCATCGTCGGCGCGGCGCTTCAACAGGGCTCTACCGGCAGCAACATCGGTCGTCAGGCCGTGATCCGCGCCGGCCTGCCCGTCAGCGTTGCAGGCATGTCCCTGGACCGTCAGTGCGCCTCTGGCATGATGGCCATCGCGACGGCGGCCAAGCAGGTGATCCTCGATGGCATGGACATTTGTGTCGGTGGAGGCGTGGAATCGATCTCGCTGGTGCAGAACCAGAATCTGCGCACCGACCGCGCCAGTGATCCGTGGATCCGCGAGCATAAGCCGGAACTCTATATGTCGATGCTGGAAACCGCCGAGATTGTCGCGGAACGCTACGACGTCAGCCGCGAAGATCAGGACGAATACGCCCTGCGCTCCCAGCAGCGCACTGCTGCCGCACAAGAGGCCGGCAAGTTCGATGATGAAATCGTCCCGCTGACCTCGACCATGGGCGTGATGGACAAGGAGACAAAGGAAGTCTCTTTCAAGGAGGTCACGCTGGAAAAGGACGAGGGCAATCGTCCCTCGACCACGCTGGAAAACCTGCAATCCCTCTCGCCCGTGTTCAAAGGCGGTCAGCAGATCGACGAGGGCCGCTTCATCACCGCCGGGAATGCCTCGCAACTGTCTGATGGCGCCTCGGCTTCGGTTGTCATGGAAGCGAAAGAGGCGGAGAAGCGCGGCCTCAGCCCGCTGGGCCGCTATGTCGGCGTCATGGCTGCGGGTCTCGGTCCTGAGGAAATGGGCATCGGTCCGATTTACGCCGTGCCGAAACTCCTCGAAGCGCACGGGCTCAAGATGGATGACATCGGCCTTTGGGAGCTGAACGAAGCTTTCGCCTCGCAGGTTCTGCAATCGCAGCGCGTGCTTGGCATCCCGGATGAGATCCTCAACGTCAACGGCGGTGCGATTTCGGTTGGCCACCCCTACGGCATGTCGGGCGCGCGCATGGTCGGTCACGCGCTGATCGAGGGCAAGCGACGCGGTGCCAAATATGTCGTTTGCACCATGTGTGTCGGCGGCGGCATGGGGGCCGCTGGCCTGTTCGAAGTGCTTTGAAACGCAGCTGGCTCCGTCCGATACGCCGGGGCCAGTCATCAGGTACGGACCCTCATGCCCACACTTTTTCTTATCCGACACGGTCAGGCATCCTTTGGCGCCGACGACTACGATGTCCTTTCCCCGATCGGTCATGAGCAGGCCGAAACCCTCGGGCAATGGTTCGCGCAGGAAGGGATCGTCCCGGACCTCGTGGCGCATGGCACCCTGCGGCGGCAAAAGGAAACCATGGCCGGGATCCTCAAGGGTCTCTCGCACGAGATGAAAGCCGAAGAGCACGGCGGTTTTGACGAATACGACTTTGCCAGCCTGCTCAGCGCGAAATACGCCGAGGGTGGTGCGCCCGACGGTATGATGAGCGATCACAAAAGCCATTTCCGCACCCTGCGCAGCACGGTCGCCGAATGGCAGCGTGACGAGATCCCCAACCCGCCTGAGCGGTGGTCCGATTTTGTCCCCCGTGTCGAGACCGCCTGCCGCGCGATGATGCGCGAGGGGGTCGAGACGGTCTTTGCTGTCTCCTCTGGCGGGGCGATTGCGCAGGCCGTCGCCGCACTGCTGGAGGCGCCCGGCGTGCACCAGACCCGGATGCAATTGCAGATGAAGAACACGGCGATTACCCGATTCCTCTTTACGCCACGCTCAACCTATCTGCACAGTTTCAACGAAACCCCGCACATCACGGCCGCGAATGCGGACCGTCTACTGACATACGCATGAAAGGCCCGAGATGACCAAACAGGACCCGACCAAACTGGATCTCGCCGCCGTTGAGACGTGGCTGAACGACAACCTGCCGGGCTTTGCCGGACCGATCAGCGCGGAAAAATTCGACGTCGGCCAATCCAATCCGACCTTTCGGCTGCTCACCCCCGGCCATCGCTATGTCCTGCGTCGCAAACCGCCCGGTGTATTGTTGAAATCCGCCCATGCCGTGGATCGCGAATTCCGGGTTCAAAAGGCGCTCTTTGACACCGATGTTCCCGTCGCCAAAGTTCACGTGCTTTGCGAGGATGACGACGTCGTCGGGTCGATGTTCTACGTGATGGACGAGGTCGAGGGCCGCCATTTTAACCTGCCCTCTCTTCCGGAACTCGACAAGGGTGACCGCTACGCCATTCACGATGAGATGTCGCGCGTTCTGGCCGCGGTCCACGGCGTCGATCTGAACGCCACCGGCCTCGATGACTACGGCCCAACCGGCAATTACTACGAACGCCAGATCGGGCGCTGGACCAAACAATACCGCGCCTCGGAAACCGAAACCATTCCGGCGATGGACGACCTGATTGACTGGCTCAACGCCAATATCCCCGCCGACGATGGCTTGCGCACCCTCGCGCACGGCGATTACCGCATCGATAACATGCTGTTTGAAAAGGATCGCCCGCGCGTCGCCGCTGTGCTGGATTGGGAGCTTTCGACGACCGGTCATCCCTACGCCGATGTCGCAGCCGTCATCATGCAATGGTCGATGCCCCCTGGCCCCGAAAGCCGCGGACTGGCAGGGGTCGATCGCCAGGCAGAGGGGCTGATGAGCGATCAGGCCTTCGTTGAGAGCTATTGCAACCGCGCCGGGATCACCGGAATTGACCGGTTCGGCTTCTACCTCGCCTTCGCGTATTTCCGTATGGCCGCGATCATTCAAGGGGTTTACAAGCGGGCCCTGGACGGCAATGCGTCAAACCCGGAGCGTGCGCGCCAGATGGGCGCCTCTGTCCCCCGCTTTGCCGAAGCGGGCCTGAGCGCCGCAAAGACAATATGATGTGAGAGGCCCATGACCCAACCCAAAAACGTATTTCACCTGGCCGAACCCCCCTACCCTCTACAGGAACATCTGGGGTTCTACCTCACCGATTGGCGCGAGGGCTATGCGCGCTTTGAATTGCCGATCGAAACGTTCCTGATGAACCGCTACAGCATCCTGCACGGTGGCGTTCATTCGGTGATGGCCGACACGGTCATGGGCTACAGCGGGTGTTTCACCGGCGATCCCGACCGCAAGGAACTGGCCATGACACTGAACCTGAATGTGAATTACGTTGGGCGCCTGGTGGGCAAGACGCTGATTGCCGAGGGACGCACCACAGGCGGCGGGGCCAAGACCTTTTTCGCTGCGGCAGACATTTCGGATGAAACCGGGGCAGTCGCTGCCCGAGCGACGGGCGTGTTCCGGCGGCGCGGCAGCTAACGGACGGGTCCGCTTTTCCCTGCTCTTTCAGTTGTCGTTCGCGACTGACGATCAGACCCGATGCCAGGCGTCTGGCAGCATATCAGGGTTCACCAGTTTAGGATCGGCGAACCACTGACGCGGTGCGACGACGACCTTGGCGGGGTTCCGGTTCAGCCAGGCCCCCCACCAACTGAACGAGCTGTTCGCGATGATGTTGTGCTGACATAGCGACATCAGACGCATGTCCTCGAAATCCGCTTCGGCGCCATTGTGATCGATCACAACCTTGCGTCCCGGAAGCACGAGATTGTGCCGCGCCCAATCGGGATCGTCCGAGAACACGTAGATCACCGGGTCGCCGTTCAGTCTGGGCAAGACCTCCGCAAGCGCAGCATCATAATAATCTTGCCCGCAGACCCCATGTGCCGACACGGCGGCATAGTCGCCGCGCCGCACATGCAACGACAGCGAAAGGGTCGCGTCTATCTCTAGCGACAAGTCCGCGTTGCGTCCCCTCACCGGGGGGAAGGTGAAGTCCTCGCGGATCTGCGTGGCGTGCGAACCGAAGTATTTTTCTGATTGCCAATAGCCGTGCAGATAACTGTCGTCGGGCAGATCGAAGAAGCGCGGATCATAGCCCAACCCCTTCTCGCGATGATGCCGGGGCGATTGTCCGAGGTAGCGCCAAAGAAGATTCGCGACTGGCCTGTCGTGTTTCGATGGCGGCATCTGGGCCTCCACCACCGGCAAATCCCATATCCGGGTGATCGAACGTTCGCCACGCGACACCGCATAGCGGTCATCCAGAACCACCTCCGTGCCGCGCGTCAGTGCCAGCGCCCGTGCCGCTGCGTATTGGAACATCTGGTTGCCGGTGCGCCCGTGAAACCGCGTGTAGATCATGGTGTCCCACGCGACAGACGCGCCACCGCCGCCCGGTAACGGGAGCGCCGCCAACTGCGCGTCAGTTCATCGCGCAGGCGCAAGTGGCTTTGGATGGTGCTCCCGCCGGATTTCGCGGCCTCGGTATGCGCAGGCGATGGAGAGATGGTTAGGGTCTCGATGCCGGTCAGCCATGTCATCTGCTGAAACGTATCGACAGGACGGTCAAACCGCTCCGTTAGCGCCAGCAAACGCGCGGCGGCGTCGCGCCCGATGACTTGCAGGGCCGCGGTCAAGCCCACCACACGGGGGCGGAACAATTGCACGCCATCGCGCTCTGCTACGACCTTTGCGACCTCTTCCTTGTTGCTCATCGGCAGTCGGATCAGCCGGTCCGGACGCGCCGCGCTAGTCACCAGCGCCAGCGCCGAATCAAAACCGGGATCGAGGATCACATCATCCTCTGCCACCAACCCGGCGACATCCTCCGAAGCGGCGATCTTTGCCCAGGCTGCGCGATGCGACAGGAAACAACCGATCTCACCGGGAGAAGCGGCAAATGGGTAACGGGGCGACAGAAGGCCGGGCTGATAGCATTCGGCGCACTCCTCCGCTGACATCGCGCGACCGTCCACGGCGGGCAGCACCTGCGGGTTCGGCAGGCGTTGCATCAAAGCGTCGACCAGCGGCAGGCGCGCGTCGCTGCCGTCAAGATGGATGATGTAGCTGGTGATCATGGCGCGATATTGCAGCCCGAAGACAAAAGGGCAAGCGAGGCAATGCCAGCGGTCGTGCCTTTCGTCCCTGACTCTGGCCTTGGCCCTGGCCTGACGCTAGACGAAAAACGCCCCGGCCAATGACCGGGGCGTTCCTGAATTCAATCGGTGGCGGGTTTATTCCCCGGCTTCCGCTTCTTCCTTGGTCATCTCTTTGCCAGTCTCCTGGTTGACCATCTTCATGGCCAGACGGACCTTGCCGCGATCGTCAAAGCCGAGAAGCTTGACGTAGACTTCCTGACCTTCCTTCAGAACATCCGAAGGGTGGTTCAGGCGGCGGTTCTCGATCTGGCTGACGTGGACGAGGCCGTCACGCTTGCCAAAGAAGTTCACAAAGGCGCCAAAATCGACGATCTTGACGACCGTGCCCTTGTAGACCTCACCCTCTTCGGGCTCTGCCACGATCGAATGGATCATGTCGTAGGCCTTCTGGATGGCGTCACCGTTGGCCGAGGCGATCTTGATGATCCCATCGTCGTTGATGTCGACCTTGGCGCCCGAAACTTCGACGATCTCGCGGATGACCTTGCCGCCCGATCCGATGACTTCCCGAATTTTGTCGGTCGGGATCTGCATCGTTTCGATCCGCGGCGCATGCGCCGAGAATTCGCCAACGCCGGACTGGGCTTTGTTCATCTCTTCCAGGATGTGCAGACGGCCTTCCTTGGCCTGCGCCAATGCCTTCTCCATGATCGCGGGTGTGATGCCTGCGATCTTGATATCCATCTGGAGCGAGGTGATGCCCGCTTCGGTGCCCGCGACCTTGAAGTCCATGTCGCCGAGGTGGTCTTCGTCACCCAGGATGTCGGTCAGGATTGCGAACTCACCGTCGTCTTCCATGATCAGACCCATGGCGACACCGGCAACGGCGGCCTTCAGCGGAACGCCCGCGTCCATCATGGAAAGCGAGCCACCACAGACCGAGGCCATCGAGGAAGAACCGTTCGATTCCGTGATCTCCGACACGATGCGGATCGTGTAGGGGAAATCGGTTCCGGCGGGCAGAACCGCCTGCAGGGCACGCCATGCCAGCTTACCGTGGCCGATCTCGCGACGACCCGGACCGCTGACGCGACCGACTTCGCCAACCGAATAGGGCGGGAAGTTATAGTGCAGCATGAAGTTCGATTTGAAGTTGCCGTGCAGCGCGTCGATGAACTGTTCGTCATCGCCGGTGCCGAGCGTCGTGACGACCAGACCCTGGGTTTCCCCACGGGTGAACAGCGCAGAGCCATGGGTCCGCGGCAGCAGCCCGGTTTCCACGGCGATCGGACGCACCTGATCCAGCGCGCGACCGTCGATCCGCTTGCCTTCCTTCACGACCGTGCCGCGCAGGACCGAGGATTCGAGCTTCTTCAGCGCGGAGCCGAGGTTGGCATCCTCAAGCTGCTCTTCGCTGAGAGCGTCCTTGATGGCATCCTTGGCGGCAGAAACCGCGGCGACGCGCTCCTGCTTGTCGGTGATCGCATAGGCGGCGCGCATCTTGTCTTCGCCCGCCGCTTTGACGGCGTCGAACAGCGGCGTGTAATCCGGCGGCGAGAAATCGAACGGCTCTTTCGCCGAGGATTCCGCGAGGTCGATGATCAGGTCGACAACCGGCTTGATCTGATCGTGCGCGAAGGTCACCGCGCCGAGCATTTCCGCTTCGGTCAACTCGTAGGCTTCGGATTCCACCATCATCACGGCGTCTTTGGTGCCGGCGACGATCAGGTCGAGCCGCTGCTCGGGGTTGTTGCGCAGACCCTGCATGTCGTCGACACTGGGGTTCAGCACGTAGTCGCCATCGACAAAGCCGACGCGGCAACCGGCGATCGGACCCATGAAGGGCGCGCCCGAAATCGTCAGCGCGGCCGAGGCGGCGATCATCGCGACCACATCGGGATCGTTGACCAGATCGTGGCTGAGCACGGTGCACATCACCAGAACTTCGTGCTTGAAGCCATCGACGAACAGCGGGCGGATCGGACGGTCGATCAGGCGCGCGGTCAGCGTTTCCTTTTCGGTCGGCCGCGCTTCGCGCTTGAAGAAACCACCGGGGACCTTGCCCGCGGCGTAGTATTTTTCCTGGTAGTGAACCGTCAGCGGAAAGAAATCCTGACCGGGCTTCGGTGCCTTGGCAAAGGTCACGTTCGCCATGACACTGGTTTCACCCAGCGTCGCGATCACGGTGCCATCAGCCTGACGGGCAACCTTGCCCGTTTCCAGAGTGAGGGTTTCATCGCCCCACTCCATCGTCTTGGTTGTTACGTTGAACATCATCGTATCCTGTGAGGGAGCACTCCCGCCCCTGCGGGTCTCCCGTTTGCATGACGGCCGCATTGCCGCCGCCCCCAATCCTTTTGCACAACGCCGGGGGCCGGAGCGTCACGTCTCAGATGGGCGGGCCATACATCAAACCGGGTGATTAGGGAAGAAGAAAGCGAAGCCTGTGACAAGGGGTGTTAGCCCTACCGGCTGAGCGGAGCAGAGGGTTGAAGTGACGGCGTGCGACAGAGGTAGGCTGCCCGACGTCGGGCGTCATGCCGCCGATGAGGTGCCATTGGTCCGGCGGTGATGATTGCGATCTGAGTGCAGAGACGCGGGGCGCAAGGAACGTGGTGTACGGAACCGCAAATCGACGCAGGGTGCAAGGAAGACGGGCGCCATCCGTAGAGGATGGCGAATAGCACTACGCGGGGTCGGCGGAGACCCCGCACGGCGATGCGTAGCTGATCCATCACTCGCAGCAAGGTCGAGCGCCGAACTCCAGCCCCGCACCGCGCCGAGGCCCCCGGCGTCCCGCCCAACACCCGGCCTATGCCTATGGAACAATGCGAAACGCCCGGACCTCTCGGACCGGGCGTTGGACTAAACTTCTGGCGGGCAAAAAGTCCTGAGCGGCTTAGCGGCGCAGGCCGAGGCTCTGGATCAGCTTCTTGTAGCGATCTTCATCCTTGCCCTTGACGTAGTCGAGCAGTTTGCGGCGTTGCGCGACCATCTTCAGCAAGCCGCGACGACCGTGGTTGTCTTTCTTGTGCTCTTTGAAATGCTCAGTCAGCGTGGCGATACGCGACGACAGGATAGCAACCTGAACTTCGGGGGAACCTGTGTCGCCCTCCTTGGTCGCGTATTCCTTCATCAAGCGGTTCTTGTCTTCGACGGTGATCGACATCGGATACTCCTTAGTCAAAGGGTGGCGGGCGCAAGCCGGGATGTCGTCCAGCAAGGTCCGAAATCAAACTGCCACAGGATATCCCGTGGCAATCCCGGGGCATTAGACGAACTCGCGCGGGAAATAAAGCGAAAACAGGCGGGGGCGTAAGATGCCGCACCGGAGCTATGCCGCGCCGAGCAGACCGGTGGCCGCGCTTTCCGGTACGAGGACGATGTCATCCAGAGTTATCGCGGTACCGGGCGGAAGGATCGCCAGAACGCTCCCGTTCAGCCTGACCCGGGTCTCCGTATCATTCGCCTCGATCTCGACATCGAGATGATCGCCATCTGTATCGGTGTGAATGAGGAGGAGTTGATCCTCACCGGCGGTGAAATCCATCATTGTGACACCGGCGCCGGCTGCGACCCAATCACCGATCACCGCTGTATCCTTGCCCGCGCCGAGGGTCAGAATATCGGCGCTGTCAGCCAAAAGGGTGTCTGCACCAGGGCCACCGTTGAGGTAGTCAGTCTGCGGCCAATCCTCCGCCCCCTCTGCATGAAGCCGCGCGGCGAAGCCCGCCATCCAGTCATCGCCCGAGCTGCCTAAAAGCGTGTCTTGGCCCTCGCCCCCTAACAGGACGTCGGCCCCCAACCCACCGTGCAGGGCGTCGTCACCCGACCCGCCGTAGAGCGCATCCGCGCCGCCCCCGCCATGCAGGGTGTCATCATCGCCTTCGCCCATCAGCAAGTCTTGCCCCATATGACCGAACAAGGCATCGTCGCCTGAACTCCCCGTCAACGTGTCATCATCATCCTGTCCGTGTATGATATCGTTCCCGGCCTGTCCGCTCAGCTGATCATGGCCGGTGCCACCGTAGAGATAGTCCGGCCCAGCCTCACCCCGAATGGTGTCGTCGCCCGAGTATCCACCGATCTGATCGGCCTCATCGCTGCCTTCGATCTGCTCGCCTTTGGCGGTTCCGGTCATAATCTGCGCGCCGAGCATGTCGAGAAGGACCGAAGAGAACCCTGCCTGCAAATCCGAATCGTCCGGCGCATCGTCCGGAATTTCGCCGTCCTCGACCTGATCCAACCCGACAAAGGCGGTCGCCCCGACCAGCATCAGGCCCATCAATCCAGCAAGCATCAGCATGACATTTTTCCCATGTCATAGCGATACCCCTAGCGCGTGAGTCGGGTCAAAGGAATCCAGATCATGTGGTTAACCAAGGATGAAGACACAAGCGCTGCCATCAGGAGGCGCATAGAGCCCGATGTTCCTGTTCTGTCCATATTTCAGGCTGTTGCGCGTATGCGATGTAGAGTGGATGGCGCGGATGACCCGCCTTGGAAAGGCCGAGATGCATCGGCGTACAGCCCGACCGCGCCAGCATTCCGGCGATTTCGGCGCCGCGTCCAAGATGCGCACCATGTGCGCCCCAGCCAGCAATCACCGTGTCGGCCCAGCCGAGACCGTCGAGAATCGCGGTGTCATTCATTGGCCCATGAGGCTCCGCCGCCTGCTTCAAAACGCGCGGATCGGTCGCGCGATAGGCAAAGATATTGACCACCCGAAACGCGCCATACCCCAGAACGCGCGCGCGTCGTTCGCAACGTTCGACCGTCGGATCGTTCTGCACCTCGGTCGCTGTGGAGGGGTTGAGCATGGTGAACATCACCCTGCCGAGCGTCGCATCCCAAACCCGCGTCAAGGCATAGCGATAGGCCTCGCATTCCGAATAGACGGCGACAGAGGCCGCGTCGCCCTTCACAAAGCGCCGCTCTATGACCCCTGCGCCCGTCATCGCGACGCGAGGCTCACAGCAGGAACACCCGACTGGGATGCAGCTCCCCGGAGCGATAGATGCCGACGGCGACCGGCTTGCCGTCGTGGCTGGCCCAGCATTCCTCGCCGTATTCGATATCATGCGCGATCACCATGCCGGGGTTGCCGTTGCGCAGACGGGCGACCCCCTGATCGGTGGCCTTCACCTCGGGCATGCAGTCCAGCGCGATCTCGACCGGGGCCAGTAGCGTGTCGATCTCTTCGCTGCGGGCCAACGCCTCGATCCGCTCCATGCCATAGCCCTCAACCGCATCGAAGGGGCCGGACCACGTCCGGCGCAGGTGCAGCACGTGGCCATGACAGCCGAGCGCTTCGCCCAGATCGCGGGCAATGGCGCGCACGTAGCCGCCCTTGCCACAGACCATCTCCAGCTCGACATGATCGGCGTCGGGGCGCGACAGCATACGCAGGCTTTCGACCCAGAGGGGACGCGCCTGCAGCTCGACCTCCTCGCCATCGCGCGCCATCTTATAGGCGCGCTGACCGTCGATCTTTACGGCGGAGAACTTGGGCGGGACCTGCATCACCTCACCGACAAAAGGGGGTAGCGCGGCAGCGATATCCTCGTCCGAGGGGCGCAGGTCGGAGGTCGCGATCACCTCGCCTTCGGTGTCGTCGGTATTGGTCGATTGGCCCAGCCGGACGGTAAACACATAGGCCTTGAGCGCGTCGGTGATGAACGGCACGGTCTTTGTCGCCTCGCCCAGAGCCACGGCCAGAACGCCGGTCGCCTCAGGGTCCAGCGTGCCGGCGTGCCCGGCTTTCTTCGCCTCGAACGCCCATTTCACCTTGTTGACCACGGCGTTGGAGGTGATCCCGGCGGGCTTGTCCACCACCAGCCAGCCCGATACGTCGCGACCCTTGCGTTTACGTGCCATGTTCTTCCCCTGCCTGTCGGCGCGCGGACCTAGCCGGTTCGCCACGCCCGGTCAATCGCCCGGTCGATCGTTAAAGCAATGACCGGATCAATCATCGACCATCGGGGCGACCACCCCGACGATCGGCCCCATGCGCAGCCCGAGGTCGTTCCGCCCGATGTCGGGCGCATACAACCGCGAGATATTACCGTCGAAGTAAAGCGCCTGCGGGACCTTCAGGCTGTCGCGAAAGACCGAGCCGAATTCGTGAAACGTAACTGGCGCGTCGGACATGACGAACCAGGCGGTCGCGCCGTCTTCGCTGACCCCGACCCCGTTGCGGATATAGCGTGACGTGCTGTCGGGCAAAAACCGAGGGTGCAATTCACCGTCGATCACCAGCATCGGACCGGACTGCGTGGCCGAGGGACATTCTGCCGCGTCGAGCGTCTGAAAGCGGCCGGTCTCGATCACCGCGAGGCGATCCTCGCGAATACAGAACACCCCGTTCGGCAGCATCCCGAAGTTGCCCGGCCCGGCAGAGGCGATCACGCCTTGCGCCTCGTCCCCATCCTCGCGGTAGAGGCCGACGGGGCTGCGATCCTCGTGATACATCCCGGCATTGGTGGCAAAGGCCAGCCGTTGATTATCCGGGGCAAGCGCGCTGTCCACCGCGCCGAACGTGCCAAGGACCGCACCGTCCGACCCGCTCAGGAACAGGCGCAGCTCCTCGGTCGCGTCGACCTCGCAGACCGTGTAGCCGGCGCCGTCATATTCGGCCTCGCGGCACTCCACGGCGAAGGAAGGCAGCGCCCAAAGGGTCAATATGGCGGCCAGAACGCTACGCATGGCGCTACTCCTCGACATCGCGGCGCACGTCGTCCTGATTGAACAGGCGGCGTGTCTCGTCCATCCGATCAAACGTCTCATCGATGCGGAACCGCAGGTCGGGCGTGTATTTCAGGCCGAGCTTCTTGCCGATCATCCGGCGCAATTCCGCACGGTTGCGCGCCAACAGCTCGACCACCACGTCCTGTCCCTGCCCGCCGAGTGGCAGCACAAAGGCGGTGGCGAC
>PAPR01000061.1 GCA_002709085.1 Pseudooceanicola sp.
GAGCCCTGCCGCAGGGCGCGCCTGGGCGCAGGCGGCAGAGGAGATCGGCGCAAGGCTTCGTCACGGCGAGGCGGTCAACCTTGACCCTGCCGCGTTGATCCTTGATACCGTGTTCAAACTTCAAAGTATTGCGGGCGGTCGGGCCGCCTGATTTCAGGGCCGTATGACCTCCGACTCCATTCAGATCACCGACAGCCATTGCCACCTCGATTTCCCGGATTTCGACGAAGAGCGTGACGCCGTCATCGCCCGCGCCATCGATGCGGGGGTGACCCGCATGGTCACGATCTGCACCAAGCTGGCGAGCCTGCCCAAGGTGCAGGCGATTTCAGAGGCGCATAATGGGGTCTTTCATACCTTTGGCGTTCACCCGATGTCCGCGGCGGAGCATGAGCCGGTGACAGTCGAGCAGCTCGTCGAGCTCTCAACGCACCCGAAGTTCGTCGGTATCGGCGAAGCCGGGCTCGACTACCACTACACCGCCGAAAGCGCGCAGATTCAGAAGGACTCGCTGCGGGTGCATTGCGCGGCGGCGGCCGAAACCGGGCTGCCTTTGATCATCCATGCGCGCGCGGCGGATGACGACATGGCGCGCATTTTGGCCGAGGAACATGCCAACGCGACGTTCTCCTGCGTCATGCATTGCTTTTCGTCCTCGCCCGAACTTGCCCGTGCGGCGCTGGACCTCGGGTTCTACCTGTCAATGTCGGGCATTGCGGCCTTTCCGAAATCGCAGGCGCTGCGCGATATCTTTGCCGCTGCGCCGTTGGACCGCGTCCTTGTGGAAACCGATAGCCCCTACCTCGCCCCGCCGCCCTATCGCGGTAAGCGCAACGAACCGGGCTACACCGTGCACACCGCCAAGGTCGGTGCCGAGCTCTTTGACCTCGCCTACGCCGACTTCGCAGCGGCCACCCAAGCCAACTTTGACCGGCTGTTCGCCAAAGCCGCCGCGTGGTCCGCATGATGGGAGAGTTGCGCTTCACCATACTGGGCTGCGGATCCTCGGGCGGGGTGCCGCGCCTTGGCGGCCATTGGGGCGCTTGCGATCCTGAAAACCCTCGTAACGCCCGCCGTCGCTGCGCCATGCTAGTCGAACAGACCGGCGAGGGCGGCACTACGCGCGTGTTGATCGACACCGGACCGGATATGCGCTCGCAACTACTGGACGCCGGTGTGGGCAAGCTTGACGGCGTCGTCTACACCCACTCCCACGCTGATCACGTGCACGGGTTGGACGATCTGCGCATGATCGTCTTCAACATGCGTCAACGCCTGACCGTCTGGGCGGATGGCGATACGCAGAACGCACTTTATGACCGGTTTGCCTATGCCTTCGTGCAACCCGAAGGGTCGCCCTATCCGCCGATCCTGAGGATGAAGACCATCGACGGCCCGTTCATCATCGACGGTGAGGGCGGGGCGATCACCTTCACGCCATTCAGCGTCAACCACGGCTCTATCGACGCGCTCGGATTCAGGGTCCGTGATCTGGCCTACCTGCCGGATGTGGCGCAGATGACAGACGAGGCGTGGCAAGCGGTCGAGGGGCTGGACTGCTGGATTGTCGATGCCCTGCGTCGCGAGCCACATCCGACCCATTCGCATCTGGAACAGACGCTCAGCTGGATCGATCGCGCGGCACCAAGACGCGCGGTTCTGACCAATATGCATATCGACCTCGATTATGCAGAGGTCGGGGCGGAGACTCCGGATCACATCCTTCCCGCTTATGACGGAATGCAGATTGTGTACCGGATCTGATGGTCTCGCTGCCGACAGTCATCCTGCCGGTCTTCCTGCTGATCGCAACTGGATACGTGGCGACGAAAACCAGGTTATTCCCAATTGTCGCGGTCGACGGGCTGATGAAATTCACCCTCAACTTCGCCTTTCCTTGCTTGCTGTTTAGCGCCGTGGCCGAGTTCGATATCGGTGAACAATTTCATGCCCCGCTTCTAATCAGCTATTATGTCGCCTCGACGCTCAGCTTCTTGGCCGGGTTCCTGATGGCCCTTTTCGTCTTTCGTCGGGACCTCGAAGACTGCGTGGTTATCGGCTTCTGCTGCCTGTTTTCCAACACGCTCATGCTGGGTATTCCGATCACTGAGCGCGCGTTCGGCCCCGACGCACTGGAGGCGAATTTCGCCATCATCGCGATTCACGCGCCCTTTTGCTATAGCCTCGGCATAGGGATGATGGAAATCGTGCGCGCGCGCGGAACTGGCCTTAACATCCCGCGGCTGGTCGCACAGATCGGGCGTCAGATGTCGCGCAACCCGCTGGTCATCGCGCTGCTGCTGGGCTTTGTTTTCAACCTTGGCAACATCCCCCTGCCCCTTCCGATCATGGATGCCGTTCAAATGATGGTGGCCGCCTCGGTGCCGACGGCCCTGTTCGCGGTGGGCGGTGTGCTGACGCAATACAAGATTGAGGGCGACTGGCGCGTCGTGATGGGTATCTGTGCCATTGCGCTGATCCTTCACCCGCTGCTCGCCTGGGTTTTCGCGACCTATGCGGGCCTGAATGTCGATCAGTTCCGGTCCGTAATGATCACCGCGGCGGTCGCTCCGGGTATCAATGTCTTTCTCTTTGCCAGCATTTATGATCGGGCCAAGCAGGTTGCAGCCACCTCGGTCCTGGTCTCGACGATCCTTGCCATGCCTTCTGTCTGGTTCTGGTTGTCGATCCTGCCCTGACGCCGGGTTGCGCGTGGACTCCCTTTTGGAAGTGCGGAACAATATTTTGACCAAAAGGGGACTTCGATGAAAGATTTCTTGCAGACGCAACGCCACGGCGCGACCCTCGTGATGACCCTCAACCGGCCAGAGCGCAAAAACGCCTTCACGCGCGCAATGCTCCGCGAGATGAAAGAGCAATTGTCCCGTGCGGCCGATGATCCCGAGGTGCGGGCCGTCATCCTGACCGGCGCGGGCGGTGCGTTCTGCGCGGGCGGCGACGTGAAGGCAATGAATGAGGGCCTCAACAAGACCGGAACCGACGAAGAACAGATCAGCGTCTTGCGCGACCTGATGGAGGTCAGCCGCCTGCTGCACGAGATGCCCAAACCCACCATCGCCGCGATCGAAGGCGCAGCCGCAGGAGCCGGGTTATCGCTGGCGCTGGCCTGCGACTTTCGCATCGCTTCCGATACCGCCAAGATCACCACCGCCTTTGCCAAGGTCGGCCTGTCTGGCGATTTCGGCGGGACGTATTTCCTGACACAGATCCTCGGGACGGCCATGGCGAAGGAACTCTACATGTTCTCACCGGTCATCTCCGGCAAAGAGGCCGAGCGGATCGGCCTCGTCAACCGCGCCGTCGACGCCGGAGCTGCCATGAAGGACGCAATGGAATTCGCCGACCCGCTGGCCAACGGCGCCTCACGCGCCTTGGGCCGGATGAAGGCGAACCTGAACCTTGCGGCGGGCGGAGCCACCTTGGCCGAGGTCATGAACCTCGAGGCAAGGAACCATGTCGCATCGACCGGGACAGAGGATCACAAGGAAGCCGCCGCCGCCTTTGTCGAGAAGCGCAAACCCGTGTTTCGCGGGGCCTGACCGACCGGAGGCAGTCACCGCTCCTTCTGGCCGCCTCGTGAAACAGCGACGGCCCGTTCGCACACCATTCCGGGCCGCGATGTCAAAAGCCCTATTTCGTCGCGGCCCCCCGGCATGTAGAACCGGGGCATGGATCATTTTGCCCCCGGAACTCACCTGTTGATCGACCATCGCGGAGGCGCGGCCATGACCGACGCCGCCAAGCTCGAAGAGGTCATGCGCGGCGCCGCGGAGGCCGCCGGTGCGACCGTCCTGTCGGCGCATTTTCACAAATTCCCCGACCGCGCCGGGGTGACGGGCGTTCTGCTGTTGGCCGAAAGCCATATCTCGGTTCATACGTGGCCCGAGCATAACTACGCGGCCTTTGACGTCTTTGTCTGCGGCGAGGGCACCGGCAAGGCTGCAGCGGATTTCCTTGCCCGCGCCCTGCTGCCGGACTGGACCCAGATCCGCGCCATTCAGCGGAACCACTTCTCCCATCCGGTCGTGTAATAGCCGACCAGCGCGTGGTCGCGGATCGAGTTGACCTCCGCCGCGACGGGGCCTGTGTCGGCGGC
This sequence comes from Pseudooceanicola sp., assembly GCA_002709085.1. Lineage (GTDB taxonomy): Bacteria > Pseudomonadota > Alphaproteobacteria > Rhodobacterales > Rhodobacteraceae > Pseudooceanicola. The sequence goes on from PAPR01000061.1 coordinate 4,118, forward strand.
AAATACCTGCGCTTGTCGCCACGCCGCCTGGGTCAGGAAACGCAAACCGTCGGGCAGTTGTAGGGGACGCGGTGCCGGCTCTTCGGGCAAGGCCAGAACAAAGCCCCAGTCCCCGAACGAAGGCACCAGCGCGTGATAAGGAATAACGCTCACTTCCTCACCCGGCGCATATGGATTGCGCGTCGTGGCCCAGGTGGCGACGACCGACCAGTAAGCCTCTCGCGCGTAGAAGGGCGATCCGGCCTGCGTCACGAGGCCACCGCCCGCAGCCAAACGATCGATCAGCAGCGCATAGAACTCGCGGCTGTAGAGTTTTGACAGGGTCAGGTTCTTGGGATCCGGCAGGTCGATGATGATCGCGTCGTAAAGGTCTTGGCTGTCGCTGATGAATTGCCAGGCATCCCGGTTGATCACGGTGACACGCGGATCGGCGAACGCGTTCTGGTTCAGTGCCGCGAGGTCGGGATGCCCGGAGAAAATCTGCGTCACGCGCGGATCCAGATCGACCAGCGTGACGGCCTGGACAGGGTGGCGCAGCACCTCCCGCAGGGCCATGCCGTCGCCGCCGCCTAGGATCAGCACGCGCCGGGCCGAGGGGACCAGCCCCATGACCGGATGCACCAACGCCTCGTGGTAGCGATACTCATCGAGGCTGTCGAACTGGATCGAATGGTCAAGAAACAGGCGCGTGCGGTCCCGGAACCGGGTGACCGTGACATGTTGATAGGGCGTGTCCTCGGAGAAGATCACATCGTCTTCGTAAAGCTGTGCCTCCGTCACCGCCACGATCCGCTCTGCCTGCCACAGACCCGCGCCGGTCGCGAGGGCGGCGCAGAGCCAAACCGCCGCCGGGGCAAGGCTGAGGTGCGCACGGAATATCCACAGCGATAGTCCCGCCACGACGAGGTTCAGCGCGCCGAAGGTCAACGAGGCCGACATCAACCCCAGATGCGGGACGATCAGCACCGGAAAGGCGAGCGAAGCGACCAAAGCGCCGAGGTAGTCAAAGCTGAGGACATTCTCAAAGCGGAATTCGGACGCCCCGATCTGTTGCAACACGCGCGCGATCAGCGGAATTTCCATCCCCGACAGCGCGCCGACCGTGATCAGCATGGCATAGAGCGGCAGCGCGACCTCGCCGGTCCAGGCATAAAGCGCAAAGATCACCGGAGCGAGGAAACCGCCCACAACGCCGAGCAGGATCTGCACCCAGACGAACCCCGGCATCGCGTCGCGCACGTAACGCGACAACCAGGCACCGACACCCATGGAGGCGAGGAAAATACCGATGACAAAGGAAAACTGGCGCACCGAGTCGCCCAGCAGGTAGCTCGACAGGGTGGCCGCGATCAATTCGTAGATCAGGCCCGCGATGGCGACGAGGAAGGTCGCGCTGAGCAGCCAGACCTCGCGGGGGGTGACATGGCGGGCGGGGGGCGGATGGTCGGGCTCAGACGGGCCGGCTCCGGATGCACCTTGTCCAAACGAACCACGCCCGGAGGCGCCTTGCGGCTCACCCGGCCTCGGGCCTTCCGGATCGCTCACGGTCTCAGGACAGGACGACGGCGGCGATGATGATCGCCATGCCCAGGAAAATCGCGCCCATGAGGATGGCGAGCGCGATGTTCTGATCCTCCTCAATCTCCTTGATGACAGGAAAGGGCGAAATCCATGTGATCACGTACCAGACCACGGCCATTAGGCCCAATCCGAGGGCGGAATAGAGAATGGTGGAAATGACTTCGGCCAGAATGATCGCGTCGAACATGCGTGTTCCTTTCTATTTGATGCGCCCGCCGGTGCCGATGACACGGCCCGCTGACCCCGCCCGCACCGATTTGTCCAGATCGGTGCTGTCGCGTCCAATCCCGTAATAGCCCAGCCAAGACGTCCCGGCGATGGCGGATAATCCAAGGATGAGGAAAAGCACGCGCAGGATCATCGCACGCACCCCGCGAGGCACAGGTCAATCGTCATCGTCGTCATCCTCATCAACCCAGTCGCTGCCGCTCCACCTTCGCTTGTTTGCCAGCGAGTAGCGTAGCAGGATCAGCCCAGGTACCAGCAAAAAGCCCCCGGCCAGCAGATAAAGCCACAACCCGCTGGACCGCCCCTCGGTCACGGTTACGGAAATTCGGTCAAGGGCGGCACCGCTGCGCTGCCAGGTGCCGCTTTCGGCAAGGGTCAATTCCAGCAGGTAATTCCCCGCCATCGGCGCATGGAATTGCAGGGTGCTGTTGCGCGATCCTTCGGACCATGCGCCATCGCCGTCGCGCCCGTGATAGAACCCGATCTCGCGCCCCGCTTCGAACACCGGGCGATCGTCGGGGTCGGTCAGGGCGACCTCGATATAGGCCCAGGAGTTCGACACATCCGTCTCGATCGCCACCTGCGTCAGCTTTTCCGTGTCGCTCAGCGTGAATGATAGTTCCACCGGCAAGGTGGAGATCGGGACGGCAGGCAGACGCGCCACGACGACCCCCTGTCGCGTGCTCAACCCCAGCCCAACGATCACCGCGAGGATAGCGAGCAGCGCAGCGGCGAGCAGGTAGTATCGCGGCAGGCGCAGGTTCTTGTAGGGCATCAACGGATGGTTGCGGCTGGCCCTTGCCGGAGCCTCCGCGCCGAACACCGCATAGGTTTCGGGCGGCAACCAGCGCGACAGCTCGACCTCCCGCTCGGTCGCGCTCTGCTCAAAGCTCAGCATGTCCTCGTCACCGAGAAGAGAGACGGCCGTCGCTCTGTCCCCGACCTTTGGCGTCCAGTTGAATTCGCCTTCCGCGTAGGTGATCATCGCGGTGCTGGTCTCGTAATAGGTGTACTTGTCCGCCTCCGTGCGCACCATCGGGCGGCTCTCCGACCGCTCCACCGTGACGGAGGTGATGAAATCCGGTTCAGTCGGCTTGCGATACCGGCGGGAGAAGATCAGATGCCCATCCTCCACAGTCAACCATGCATAGCCATGGCTGGGGGAAAACACCTGATGATCGACCCAAACCCACTCCTGCCCCGCATAACGCTCCACCCAGGCGATCGATCCGATGACCGTGAAGGTAACGCCATTGATCTGCCCGCTCATGCCAAGCCGAAGCGGAGAGTCCGGGCGCGCCGTGCGGTCGTATTGCGCGATGACGCGGTAATTGTCCTGCGCATCAAGTGCCGCGCCGCAATAGGGGCAGACATGGGTGGAGACGCGACCACCCCCCAGAACGTCCAGCCCCGCGCCGCAATTGGTGCAATTGATCGCGCGGATGGCACGCGACAGGGTCATGTGCCCTGCTCCACGGTGACGTCAAAGGGATCGACCCACTGCCCTTCGAACCACATGGCGTCGTCGCCCGAGAATTCACCCGACAGCAGCCGACCGCCGCGCGACTGGGCGTTCACAAAGCGATAGGTTTCCCCGACGCTCAACGGCTCATCGAACTCGCCGCGTAGGGCGATGCACTTGGCCTCGTCGACTTCGGTAACGCGGTAATCCTCGGATTTGTGGCTAAAGGCATCGCCAAGGCGCAGACTCGCCCCGCTCTTGGGGCCGCGCGCGGTGCGGTCGCGGCGCTGCACCGCAACGTCGCCCTCGTCGATCGACAGCCACGCCGGGTGACCGTCTTCGTCCAAGGCCCAGAACTCGTCCCACCATCCGCGGCCATAGTCAAACCGCGCATGCCCGAGGATGTCGAATATCCCCGCCGGACAGCGGACGCGGTCGCCAATCCCGAACAGCAAGGGCGCGTCGTGCATCACGCCCGCGGACCCCGCCTGCCGGACAACCGCATCCTCGTAAAGCAGGGTCGTGCCGCAGGACGGGCAGGTCAGCATGCGGACCCCGTCGCGCAAATCTATGCGGTCGCCGCAGTTTGGACAGGCGATCTGAACCATCAGGCAGGGTGTTCCTTTGGCTTTGACGACAAGGCCGCACGCAGTTGATCGGCGCGCCCAATCTGCCCGGTTGCGCCGTGCGACGCAAGCGCGCGACCGCCGCGCGCTTGTCAGATGCAGCGAATGCGCTTACCCTTCGACAAAAAGCGTGGCGGCGCCGATGCGTCCGCCCGGTGAGGGTCGAGCAATGAATTTCACGGTCAATTACGTCCGCGGCGTCGAAGATCCCAAGAGCGGCCCGGTGCGCGTCGGCTGGGTGCTGAGCGATGTCGACAGCCCGGTGATCTACGACCCGCCGCGCCGGGTCAATTCACGCAGCGCCCGAAAGGACCACGCCAAGAGCGCCGCGCGCTGCCCCGCCGTTCTGAACCTAGAGAGCCGGTATTTCGAGATCCCCTGCCCCTTTGATCTCAACATCGGTTTCTCGCGCGACAAGGAGGGCAAGCCGACGCTGCGCAACCTCTCCGGCCCGACGAGCGCGATCCGCGGTTCGACCCTCGGGCGGCGCATCACGATCACCAACGAGGGCGAGTGGCGCTATCCCGACCGCCCGATGATCCAGTTGAAACTGCCCTATCTCTTTCTTGCGGACGAGCCGGTCTATCTGACGCAGCTCGACGCCTACATGCATTACCGCAAGGTGCCGCTGCCGGGCACGATCTTTGGCGGGCGCTTCCCGATCAACGTCTGGCCCCGTCCCCTGATGTGGGCGTTCGAGTGGCACGACATCGAAAAGCCGATCGTTGTGCGCCGCGGCGCGCCACTGTTTTACTGCCAGTTCGAATTCGACAATCCCGAACGCTCTGTCCAGATGATCGAGGCTGAGATGACACCGGAACTGAAGACCTACCTCGACCATATTTCCGGCGCCGTGAACTACGTGAGCCAGACGTTTTCCCTTTTCGAGGCGGCCGAACGTGTGCGCCCCGACACGCTGCTGACGCCGCGCTGAGCATGGCGGACGCGCGCCCGACCGCACCCGTACCTGAGGCAGGCGCCGCCGCCTCGATCCTCGGGCCGGCGCAGGAGGCGCTGAACGCCGGGCGGGTGTCGGAGTGTTATCGCCTGATCGCGCCGCTGCTGTCATCCCCGCCACCGGACGGCAAGGACCGCAGCCACTTGGCCTACCTGCAATTGGCCTGCGCGCTTTATCACACCGGTGATCTGGAGGCCGCACGCCAGTTGAACACCACACTTGCAACGCGGCACTGGCGGGCGATGCGCTACCGACTGTCCTTGCGTCTGCGTGATTTTCAGACTGCCAAGCGTCTGCGCCGCGACCCCGATGTCACCGCGCGAGAGCGGGATGATTTCCGTACCACGGCGGGGCTGTATCTGCTGTGGGCGCGGCGCTATCGGCAGGGCTTTCCGCTTTATGCCGCGCGGCACAACGCTATCCTGTTTCCCCGCACGGTGCCGGCCCGGTTGAGCCATGCGCCCCTGCCGGCTGATCCGAAGGAGGACGAGGACACGATCATCCTCGAACAGGGCCTCGGAGACGTGCTGTTCCATCTGGCGCATATCCGCGCTGAGGGACGTCACGAGAAATCGCGCTTTGTGGGTCTGCGCAAGTACGGCTCTCTTATCGCGCGGTATTTTCCGCATGCGCAGTTCACCGCCCACGACGATCTGACCGAGGATATGGACCGCCCGCGCGCGCATCTTGCGGCGGATTTTATCGGGCGCAACTTTGCGCGGACCCGCATGGTCGGGCCGGGCACGACCTTTGACCGCCCCCTGCGACGCCTGGGCGAACCGCCGGTCTGGGGCATATGCTGGCGCGGCGGGTCCGGGCAGAACCGGCGCGAGGAACGCCATATTCCACTTCGCATGTTCCTTGACCTGCTGCCGCGCGACCGGCGGTTTTTGGCGCTGCAATTCGACATGACGCCCGAGGAGCGCGCGATCCTGTTGAATGACGGGCGTGCGATGATCCCTCTGTCGGATCTCACGCGCGATCCGGTGAACACCATCGACATGATCCGCCCTCTCGCCGGCGTCATCTCGGTCGACAGCGCGAACTGGCATATGGCGGGACTGGCCGAAATCCCATTGCTCGCCATCATGAACCCGACGGCGCATTGGTTCTGGGGGCCCGACGCCAAGGCGGAAAGCGCATATCCGAGCGCGACAACCCTGCCCAAATCCGAGCTGCGCGCGGACAGGGTCCAAGACTGGCTCGATGAGACCGCAGAGGGCTGGCAGTTGCGCCCCCCCGCCCCTCGCCTTGGCGCGCGCAAGGTGGCCGAGCGCCCCGTTTTTGTGCTGGGCCTGCCACGCTCTGCCACCTCGATGACGACCCGGGTACTGCATGCGCATGGGCTCTGGCTGGGCGATACGGTGCCGGGCAACCCCGAAAACCCGCAGGGCTATTTCGAAAGCCGCGCGCTACGCGACGGCATCGTGAAACCCCTGCTGAGCGAGATGGGCGTTGACCCCTTCGGCGTGCGCCATCTGCCCGCCCATGACATCGCGCCCCCCTGCCCCGACCTCGCCGCGCGCATCGCCGCCGCGCTGCGGGCCGAGCGGTACGACGCCTCTCGCCCCTGGGGGTTCAAGGACCCCAAGCTGACGCTGATTTGGCGCCTCTTCGACAAGGCCTATCCCGATGCCCTCTGGGTGATCGTGACACGCCCGCGCGAGCAGGTCATCGCATCCCTGTGCCGAACGTCATTCATGGCGCGGCATTCAACCTCTCCGGAGTATTGGGTGCCGTTCTGCAATGCCTATGAGCATCGTCTCGCACAGTTGCGCGGCTCTGGCGCGCGCGTGATGGATGTGGACAGTGCCGCGCTGTCGGGCGGCGACCTCGCCCAGATCGCGCCCGTTCTCACGGCAGCGGGGCTGACCTTTGATGCGGAGCTGACCCGCCGCATGATCGACAGGGCCGACCTGCAAAGAGCGTAGCCGGGAGAGTGACCCCGACGCAGCAAATCCCGACGCAGTAATCAGATCCCCACGCAGGATCAGCGCGTCAGGATCGGCGGCCCGAACCGGCGCTGCAAATTCTCGATGATCTGGTCGCGGCACTGGCGATAGGCGTTCAACTTCTGCTCACGCGACTCGCCAATCGGCGTGGGATCCATGATTGGCCAGTAATCCACCGTCAGATGATAGTAAGTGGTCAGGTTCAGAACCTTGCGCTGGCTGGCCTGTGACAGCGCGACGATCAGATCAAAGCTCGACAGATCATCGCCAAAGCGCGACATCTCCTCGAAAGAGCGGGACCGGTGGCGCGACAGTTCGACCCCGATCTCCTCGCAGACGGCAATGGCAAAGCCGTCAATCTCCAGATCGTTGTAACACCCCGCTGATTGAACATAAGTGTCGGTGCCGTAGAATTTCTTCATCACCCCTTCGGCCATGGGTGAGCGGACAGCGTTGTGATCGCAGCAGAACAGAACCGATTGCGGAAGATCTGCTGTCACCCGTCAGCCCCCGAAGTGCAGCACGCAGATCAAGGTGAACAGGCGCCGCGCGGTGTCGTGATCGACATCCGCCTTGCCGTCCAGCCGTTCGATCAGAACGCGCGCGCCTTCGTCATGGATGCCGCGTCGGGCCATGTCGATGGTTTCGATCTGCGCCGGCGGCAGGTTGCGCACCGCGTCGAAGTAGCTTTTGCAGATCGCGAAATAATCCTTCACCACCTGCCGGAACGGGCCGAGCGACATCAGGAACTGCGCGGCGGGCTTGCCGGATTCCGTCTGGATGTCAAAGACCAGCCGCTTGTCCTGAATGGACAGGCCGATCTTGTAGGGTCCGCTCGGCACGACGCGGTCGTCCCGGTTCGGCAGGATGAAAGTGTTGTCTTCCAATAGATCGAACATCGCCACGCGGCGCTCTTGCTCAATCTCGGGTGTGGGCGGCGGCAGGTTGCGGTCGTCCAACTCGATTTGGGTAATGTGGGACATTTGTCCGGTTCCCTCTGATCGGTGGCGGGTCTCCCCACCACCCATCTATGCTGCGGCGCAGCAAAATGCTATGGTTCTGCGAAAATAGGTTAAATATGCCGCAGTTGTCACCCCGTAATCGACGGGTCATTGTTGATCCGGTTCAACCGCGCTCGCACCGATAACCCATGGGCCTCAAGGCTTTCCGAGGTCGCGAGAGACTCTGCGGCCGGGCCGATCGCGGCCAGCGCGCCGGGGGTCATCCGCGCCATCGTCGTCCGTTTCATGAAGTCGAGGACCGAAAGCCCCGATGAGAACCGAGCCGAGCGCGCGGTCGGAAGCACGTGATTGGGTCCACCGACATAATCTCCGATGGCCTCCGGCGTCCACGGGCCGAGGAAAATCGCCCCCGCGTGGGTGCATTCGGCGGCCAGCGCATCGGGGTCCGGCACGCAGATCTCCAAGTGCTCGGGCGCAATCCGGTTCGACAGCATCGCGGCCTCTTCCTGATCGCGCACGGTGATGATGGCCCCGTTCTCGCGCCAAGAGGCACCGGCGATCTCGCGCCGCTCCAGTGTCTCCAGCCGTTTGTCCACCGCCGCCGCGACGGCAGCGCCAAACTCGCCGTCGGTGGTGATGAGGATGGATTGCGCGCTGACATCGTGTTCCGCCTGACTCAGCAGATCCAGCGCGATCCAGTCCGGGTCATTGTCACCGTCTGCAATCACCAGAATCTCGGACGGGCCGGCGATCATGTCGATCCCGACCTTGCCAAAGACGCGGCGCTTGGCGGCGGCGACAAAGGCGTTGCCGGGACCTGTGATCTTGTCGACCGGGGCGATGCTCTCGGTGCCGTAGGCCAGTGCCGCGATGGCCTGCGCGCCGCCAATGCGATAGATTTGGTCAACCCCGGCAATCCGGGCGGCCAGCATCACCAGCGGATTGGCCTTCCCGCCCGGTGTGGGCACGCAGATCGCCAACCGTTCGACCCCCGCGACTTTCGCCGGAATCGCGTTCATCAGAACCGAGGATGGGTAGGAGGCCAGACCGCCGGGCACGTAAAGCCCCGCCGCCGAAACCGGAGTCCAGCGCCACCCGAGCGTCGCCCCCGTGCCGTCCGTCCAGCTTTCGTCCTCTGGCCGCTGGCGAGTGTGATAGGCGCGAATGCGCTCGGCGGCGAGATCCAGCGCCGCACGCTCTTCGCTCGTCACCAGCGCGCAGAGGCTGTCGATCTCTGCCTGGGAAAACGCCAGCGTCTCGGGGGTGAGGTCGAGCTTGTCAAAGGTGCGGGTCAACTCGATCACCGCCGCATCGCCGCGCGCGCGGACATCGGCGATGATATCGGCGACTTTGTCATCGACATCGGGGCTGTCTTCGCGCTTCATCCCCAGAAGAGCGTCGAAACGGGCCTCGAAATCGGCGTCGGTGGTGGTAAAGATTTGGGGCATGGCGGTCTCCCGGTTTGGGCGTGTGTTACCGGGGCGACGGAGCTGTCACAAGTGTCTTGCTGCCGGGAAGGTACGGCGGGCGACGCGCGGCTCAATGCCGGGTCGGTTCGTCGTCCTCGGGTGTCGCGCCCCGCTCCAGCGCGTCGAGCGCCTTTTCCACGTCCTCGGGGTCAGTGGAGGGCACCGAATAGCTGCCCTTGAACCACCGCGCGAGGTCGAGGTCAGCGCAATGCTTGGAACAGAACGGACGATATTTCGCGTTCGTTTCCTTTTCGCAGATCGGGCAGCTCATGCCAGCATCTCCGGCGTGACCACCTCGGACAGCGACTGGCGGGCGCGCTTGCGCTGCAACTCGAAATTCCCCAGCGGCGTCCACCCGGCCATGACCGTATCGGTGTCATCGCTGCGCAGGGCCGCGCGCAAGGCCCCCTCAAAGCTGGGGCGGTCCTTTTTCGGCATCGGCGCGAGGTCGAGGATCACCTGACCGCCAAGACCGCGCAGCCGCAACTGGCGCGGCAGATCGCGCGCGGCGGCGAGGTTCGCCTTGAGCCCCGCCGCGAGAGAGGTATCGCGGCCGGTGTTCACATCTACCGCCGTAAAGGCGCGCGTCGGTTCAACGAACATCACCCCGCCGTTCAGCGGCACTTCGGGACGGAACAATGCGGCGATCTTGTCGAGAACCTCGTGATGGGCAAAACACCCCGGCTCCGTCTCGATCTGCGCCGGTTGAATCCATTCGCGCCAAGCCAGCGCATGCGGACCATCGCCATCGACCAGCTTTTCAGCCGGGCCGTCGGCGTCGGCAAGGATACGCGCGGCGAGGTCGGCCATGGCGCGGATGTCCTCGGCCACCTCGTCGGGATCGGCCTCTTCGCAGGAAGACCGCAAGATCAACCCGCCCGCCGGGTCAGTGGCAAGGATCGGATGATCGAGCAACGTCTCATGCGCCAGTTCCAGCAGCGTATCGCGGATCGCCTCGTCCTTGATCTGGCGCGAGACGTTGAGGCCCGGCGCGCCCGGCGTGACGATGGCATAGCGGCTCTTGAACAGCAGCTTGGTCGTCACCGGAATCGCCTTGCCGGGATCAGCGTAGCCCGAGACCTGTACCAGCAACGGCGCGCCGGGGGACAACCCTTTGATCTGGCGCAGGAAGGCCGAGCCATCCGGCGTTGTCATGAACATGCCGCCCTGCCCCTTGACCGGACGATCGGCCAGCGCGCGATAGATCGTGCCGGGGCGCGGGCGGTCGCTGTCGATCAGCAGGTCCTCGAGCTTGCCGTCGCGCATCAGCACAGCCGATTCGACCGGACCCGCGGGCCCTTCGAGGCGGTCGAGAAGGATCAGGTGGCCTTTCATCTTTCTCTCCAGACAGGGTAGCCCGCCGCGCTGAGCAGGGCGGCGGTTTCTGCAACGGGCAAGCCCATGACAGCGGAATAGCTGCCTTGGATCCACGGCAGGAACGCCCCGGCGGGCCCCTGGATACCGTAGGCCCC
>PAPR01000062.1 GCA_002709085.1 Pseudooceanicola sp.
CCGCGCGCCCCGCCGCCGAACTGCTGGCGCGCGCCTTTGCCCTGCCGGGAGAGGCATCGTGAGTTTTGATTGGCCGGGTCTGATGCGCGCCGGATTGATCGGTCTGCGCCTGAAACCGGCCGAATTCTGGGCGCTGACCCCTGCCGAACTGCGTCTGATGCTGGGCGAGGGCGCGCTACCCACCTTGGGCCGTGCGCGGCTGGACGAGATGCTGGCGCGCTACCCGGATGCGGGCGGCCCGGCAATGACGGACCCGAAGGGAGAGTGAGATGATCGAGGAATTTGAAGGGCTTGGCGATCTGCAAGGGCAGGTGGACGCGCTGGAAGTTTCGCTTGGCGGGGCCAGCAGCATGGCCGCCGGGTTCGACAGTGAATTGCGCCGAATGCGCGCGGCGCTCTCCGAGACCGGCAAGGATGTGCAGACGCTGGAGCGCGGCCTGTCCCAAGGGTTGCGACGGGCGCTCGATTCCGTGGTGCTGGACGGGGCAAAGCTATCCGACGCGCTTGGCACCATCGCGAATTCCGTTGTGAATTCAGCCTATTCGGCGGCCGTGAAGCCGGTGACGGACCACTTTGGCGGCGCGATCTCCCAAGGTGTCGGGAGCCTCGTCGCCGGGATGTTGCCCTTTGCGCAGGGCGGCGCGTTTTCCCAGGGGCGCGTGATGCCCTTTGCCGACGGGGGCGTAGTGCGGGGGGCGACGACCTTTCCGATGCGCGGCGGCACCGGCTTGATGGGCGAGGCGGGGCCGGAGGCGATCATGCCGCTTGCGCGCGGTCCCGACGGCAAGCTCGGCGTGCGCGCCGACGCCGGGCGCGCGGTCAGCGTGGTGATGAACATCCAGACCACCGACGCCGAGAGTTTCCGCAAATCCCAAAGCCAGATCGCCGCCCAGATGGCGCGCGCGATGACACGCGGCCAACGCAACAGGTGAGGTAATCCCATGAGTTTCCACGATATTCGTTTCCCCGCCGCGCTGTCCTTCGGGTCTACCGGCGGCCCCGAGCGACGCACCGAGATTGTCACCCTCGCCAATGGCTACGAGGAGCGCAACGCCCCGTGGTCCCAATCCCGCCGGCGCTATGATGCGGGGGTTTCGATGCGCTCTCTCGACGATATCGCGTCGCTTCTGGCGTTTTTCGAGGCGCGGCAGGGGCAGCTCTACGGGTTTCGCTGGAAGGATTGGTCGGATTACAAATCCTGCCTGCCGGGGGAGGATATTTCCTATACCGATCAACTTCTTGCCCGTGGTGACGGGGTGACGGCGACGTTCCAGCTGGCCAAGACCTACCGTTCGGGCCTCGAACACGCGCGCCGGGTCATCACGCGGCCGGTCGCGGGCACCGTGCGGATCGGCGTCAACGGGACGGAACTGCGCGAGGGCGTACATTTCACACTGGACACCACAACCGGATCAATCGTTCTGGCAGAGGTCCCGACGCCGGAGGCCGAAGTCACCGCAGGCTTTGAATTCGACGTGCCGGTGCGCTTTGACACGGACCGGATCGCGACCTCCGTCGCCTCGTTCCAGGCGGGCGAGATGCCGAGCGTCCCGGTGGTGGAGCTTCGGGTCTGATGGCGTTCAACGGCGCATTGGCGGCGCATCTCGCCACGGGGACCACCACGACCTGTCACGCCTGGGCGATCACGCGGGGCGATGGCACAGTGCTGGGCTTCACCGATCACGACCGGGATCTGACCTTCGACGGCATGACTTTTCGCGCCGGCACCGGGCTGTCCGCGATGGCATTGCAGCAGGGCACCGGGCTGGCGGTCGACAACTCTGAGGCGATTGGCGCGCTCAGCGATGCGGCGATCCGCGAGGCCGACATCGACGCGGGCCGCTTTGACGGGGCCGCCGTGTCGGCCTGGGTGGTGAACTGGGCGGAGGTCGCGGCGCGGCAGGTGATCTTTCGCGGCACCATCGGGGAAATCCGGCGTGCGGGCGGGGCCTTTAGCGCGGAATTACGCGGGCTGGCCGAGGCGCTGAATCAGCCGATGGGCCGGGTCTACCAACCGGGCTGCGGCGCGGTGCTGGGCGATGCGGCCTGCGGCGTCGATCTGGGCGCGGCGGGCTATCACGTCGAGACCACGGTGGAGGGTTTGGGCGATACGCTGCGTCTGCCTGCCTTGCCGGACTTTGAACCCGGCTGGTTCACGCGCGGCAGATTGATTGTTCTGGATGGTGAGGCCGAAGGGCTGGTGGGTGAGGTCAAGCGCGATCGGACCACCGAGACGACCCGCGAGATCACCCTCTGGCAAGGCCTGCGCGCACCTCTAGCCATCGGCGACCGGCTGCGCCTTGTCGCGGGCTGTGACAAGCGGATGGACACCTGCCGCTACAAATTCAACAACCTGCTGAACTTTCAAGGGTTTCCCGACATTCCGGGAGAGGATTGGATGACCGCCTATCCCGCCACCAGCGGCCAGACCACGGGGGGCAGCCGGCGATGAATCGATACGTTCAGGCGGCGCGCGGCTGGATCGGCACGCCCTATCTGCACCAAGCCTCGCATCGCGGTGTGGGCACCGATTGCCTGGGCCTGCTGCGCGGTATCTGGCGCGAGGTTCTGGGGGCGGAGCCGGAGGCGATCCCGCCCTATTCCCGCGACTGGTCCGAACCCTCTGGCGAGGAACGCCTGTGGCGCGCCGCGCGGCGTCACCTTTGCCCCAGTCGGATTGAGGCGGCGGGCGATGTGGTGCTGTTCCGCATGCGCGCCGGGGCGGTCGCGAAACATCTCGGCATTCAGGCCCGGACCGGCGCGCAGGCCAGTTTCATTCATGCCTACAGCGGGCACGGCGTTGTCGAAAGCCCGCTCTCCACCCCTTGGCGACGCCGCATCGTGGCGCGTTTCACATTTCCGGAGGTTTGATCCATGGCGACGCTACTTCTTTCGGCGGCGGGGGCCGCGTTCGGCGGATATATGGGCGGTACGGTGCTGGGCCTGTCGTCCGTGGTAGCGGGGCGCTTTGTGGGGGCGCTGGCCGGGCGCGCCATCGACCAGCGGCTGCTGGGACAGGGGGCCGAGCCGGTCGAAACGGGCCGGGTCGAGCGTCTGCGCCTGATGGGCGCGGGCGAGGGCGATCCGCTGGCCCGCGTGCATGGCCGTGTGCGCATCGCCGGGCAGGTGATCTGGGCCACCCGGTTCGAAGAAGTCGTGACCCAGACCGGCGGCGGCGGCAAGGGCGCGCCGCAGCCCATGGTGCGGCGTTATTCCTACCGCGTCTCGCTGGCGATCGCGCTTTGCGAGGGCGAGATTTCGGGCATCGGGCGCATCTGGGCGGACGGGGCAGAGATCGCCTCCACCGATCTGTCGATGCAAGTCTACACCGGGTCCGACGACCAGCTTCCCGATCCCAAGATGGAGGCGGTCGAGGGCGCCGGCGCGGTTCCCGCCTATCGCGGCACGGCCTATGTGGTGATCGAGGATCTGGCGCTGGAGCCATGGGGCAACCGGGTGCCGCAGTTCTCCTTCGAGGTCATCCGCCCGGCCCCGGTTGAGGTCGCCCCCGATGATCCCGCGCACGCGATCCGCGCGGTCGCGATGATGCCGGGCAGCGGGGAATATGCGCTGGCGAGCACGCCGGTCAGCTATGACCTCGGGGCGGGTAACGTGCGGATGGCAAACGTCAATTCGCCCTCGGGCAAGGCCGATTTCCCGACCGCGCTGGATCAGATGCAGGCGGAACTGCCGGGCTGCGATCACGTCTCCCTCATCGTCAGTTGGTTCGGGGACGACCTGCGCTGCGGGACATGTTCGATCCGTCCGCTGGCCGAATCCGCCGCGCCGGAGGCCAGCATGCCGTGGCACGTCGCCGGGGTGTCGCGCGCGACCGCCGGTCTGGTCGCCAAGGACGACGAAGGCCGCGCGATTTATGGCGGCACCCCCGCCGATGCTTCGGTGATCGAGGCGATTGGCGAGATGTCGGCGCGCGGTCAAAAGGTGATGTTCTACCCATTCATCCTGATGGATCAGCCCGAGGGGAACGCGCTGCCCGATCCGTGGTCCGGCGGTGTGGGCCAAGCTGCATTGCCGTGGCGCGGACGCATCACCACCTCGCGCGCGCCGGGGATTGCAGGTTCGCCCGACGCAACGGCGGCGGCGGGGGCAGAGGTCGCGGCGTTCTTTGGCACCGCCTCGGCCAGTGATTTCAACGTCTCGCCGGGGCATGTCGTCTATTCCGGCCCGGCCGAGTGGTCCTACAGACGGTTCATTCTGCATCAGGCGGCCTTGTGTGTGGCCGCCGGCGGGGTGGAGTCCTTTTGCATCGGCTCCGAAATGCGCGCGCTGACGCAGATCCGCGACGACATGGGCTTTCCCGCCGTGGCGGCGCTGCGCGCATTGGCGGGGGAGGTCCGCGCGATCCTCGGGGCTGAGACGAAGATCGGCTATGCGGCGGATTGGTCGGAATATTTCGGCTATCAGCCGGAGGGGAGCGGGGATCGCTACTTTCACCTCGATCCCCTCTGGGCGGATGCTGAGATCGACTTTGTCGGGATCGACAATTACATGCCGCTCTCGGATTGGCGGGAGGGGGATGATCACGCCGACGCCGCCCATGGGTCGATCTACGATCTCAACTATCTCAAGGGCAATATCGAGGGCGGCGAGAGGTATGACTGGTATTACCATTCGGACGCCGCGCGCCGCGCGCAAATCCGCACGCCGATCACCGATGGCGCGCATGATGAGCCGTGGATCTGGCGCAACAAGGACATTCGGGGCTGGTGGCAGAACGTCCATTACGAACGCATCGGCGGGGTGCGCCAATCCGATCCGACCGCGTGGGAGCCGCAGTCCAAACCCGTCTGGTTCACCGAATTGGGCTGCGCGGCGGTGGACAAGGCGACCAATCAGCCGAACAAGTTTCTCGACCCCAAATCCTCGGAATCCGCGCTGCCGCATTTTTCGACCGGGCGGCGCGACGATCTGATCGCGATGCAGTATCTGCGCGCGATGCTCTCCTATTGGGGTGAGGCCGCGCATAACCCCGTCTCGGCGGTCTATGGCGCACCGATGCTGGATATGTCGCGCGCCCATGTCTGGGCCTGGGACGCGCGGCCCTATCCGTGGTTTCCGAACGCGCAGGAGACCTGGTCGGACGGGGCCAATCATGCGCGTGGACACTGGATCACCGGGCGCGCCTCGGCCCGGTCGCTGGCCAGCGTGGTGCGCGAGATCTGCCTGCGCGCCGGGGTCGATACCATCGACACCGAGGGGCTGCGCGGCGTCGTCTGGGGCTATGAGGAGCCGTTGGGCGGGACCGCGCGCGCCGCCCTGCAACCCCTGATGCTGCGCTTTGGCTTTGACGCGGTGGATCGCGAGGGCGTGCTGACCTTTGCGATGCGGGACGGCGGCGTCGATGCGGTGCTGTCGCGCGATCATCTCGCGGTCAGCAGGGAGCTTGACGCGACCTTGGAGGAGAGCCGCGCCAGCGAGGCGGAGAAGGCGGGCCGGATCCGCTTGCGCTTTGTTCAGGCGGGCGGGGATTTCGACATGGTCGCCGAAGAGGCTGGCCTGCCACATCAGGACAGCGACACCGTCGCCGCGCAGGAGCTGCGCCTGTCGATGCTGCGCGGCGAGGGGCGACAGGTCGCCGAACGCTGGCTGGCCGAGGCGCAGGTCGCGCGCGACACAGCACGCTTTGCCCTGCCGCCGTCGCAGGCCGCGCTCGGGGCCGGGGACGTGGTGCAGATCGGTGAGGGGGTGGCGCGCTACCGCATCGACCGGGTGGATCGCGGCGCGGTGCAGATCGTCGATGCGGTGCGTGTTGAGGCTGAAACCTATCGCCCCGTCGACATGGTCGAAACCACCGCGCGGCAGGCACAGTTTGTGCCACCCGTGCCGGTGTTTCCGCTGTTCCTCGACCTGCCACTGATGCGGGGCGACGAGGTGGCGCATGCGCCGCACCTCGCCGTCACCGCGCAGCCCTGGCCGGGGACCGTGGGGGTCTATAGCTCCGGCGAGGATGCGGATTATGCGCTGGACCGGGTGATCGACCAGCGCGCGGTGATCGGGGTGACGACCGCGCCCTTGGTTTCCGCGCCGTCGGGCCGTTTTGACCGGGGGGAGCCCTTGGCCGTGCGTCTGACCAGCGGCACGCTCGAGTCGATCAGCGACGCCGGGCTGCTTGCGGGCAAGAACCTGATGGCAATCGGCGACGGCACGCCGGGAGGATGGGAGCTGTTCCAGTTCCGCGACGCGGTACCGGGCGGGCAGGGCGTCTACCTGCTGAGCCACCGTTTGCGCGGTCAACTCGGCACCGATGCGACGATGCCCGAGGTCTGGCCGGCGGGGTCCTATGTCGTGCTGATGAACGGCGCGCCGCAACAGATCGGCCTGACCCCGGCGCAGCGCGGCCACCAGCGCCATTTCCGCATCGGACCGGCGCGGCGCAGCTATTCCGATGCCTCCTACCGCCATGAAAGCCACGCCTTCGACGGGATCGGCTTGCGCCCGCTGTCGCCGGTGCATCTGCGCGCCGAGCCCGAGGGTGCGGACCTTGCGATCAGCTGGATCCGGCGCACGCGGATCGGCGGGGATAATTGGGACGCGCTCGACGTCCCCCTGGGCGAAGAGCGCGAATCCTACCTTTTGCGCATCATGCAAGGGGTTCAAATCAAACGGGAAATCATGCTCGATCAGCCCGGATGGACCTATACGGGCGCGGATCAGCAGACGGACGGAGCGCTGGCGGGCAAGCATCTGGAGGTTGCGCAGATCTCGGCGATCTTTGGACCCGGCGCATGGGCAAGGCTGGCGTTTTAGGCATTCCGATCCGCAATCTTGCCCATCACATCATTGCGTTTTAAGCCCGCTCCTCTATCTGCTAAGGTACGGCAGAGCCAAAAGAGGACGACCACATGCCCATCACCCGCGCGAAAGTATCCTCGGTCGATCCGGTCTGGGAGCGTATGACACAGGAAGCGGAGCAGGCGATCCGCGACGAACCTCTCTTGGGCGGGCAGATCCACTCGGCCTTGCTGCATCACCCTTCGATAGAGAACGCGCTGGCCTATCGCATCGCGATGAAGCTGGCGAATTCCGAGATGTCCGAGCAATTGCTGCGCGAAATCTGTGACGAGGCCTACCGCGCCGATCCGTCACTGGCCGATGCGGCGCGCGCCGATATCGTCGCCACCTATGAGCGTGACCCGGCCTGCCACCGATTTATCCAGCCTCTGCTCTATTTCAAGGGCTATCAGGCGGTGCAGTCCTACCGTGTCGCGCATTGGCTGTGGACGCAGGGGCGGCGCGATCTGTCGTACTTTTTCCAGATGCGCTGTTCCGAGGTCTACGGAATCGACATCCACCCCGCCGCACGGATCGGGCGCGGCATCATGATCGACCACGCCCATTCCATTGTCATCGGTGAGACGGCTGTGGTGGGCAACAACGTCTCGATGCTGCATTCCGTCACTCTGGGCGGCACCGGCAAGGAGGACGACGACCGTCACCCCAAGATCGGGGACGGCGTGCTGATCGGGGCCGGAGCCAAGGTGCTGGGCAATATCGCCGTCGGGCATTGCTCGCGCATCGCCGCCGGATCGGTTGTTCTGCATGACGTGCCGCCCTGCAAGACCGTCGCCGGGATCCCGGCGAGGATCGTCGGTGAGGCGGGTTGCGATCAGCCCTCGATGTCGATGAACCACCTCTTTGGCGGGGACGTGCCGCCCGCGTCGTAATTGTGGTTATGCGGGTGCATTTGCGCGGCGCGAGCGGTTGAAATCGCGGCTGTGTCCCTGCGAGGGCATGGCCGGTTTCGGGGCTGATATCTTCGTAAGCCAAAGGCGCGACAGGTCGGGAGGGGTCTGCCGACCGGAGCGTGAGCCCCGTCACAAATCGTTATCAAGCTGATAGATGACCGGACCCTGCTTTGCGCTCCGGACCTCGGCCATGGTCGGGGCAGTCCTACCGCCCCGACCAATCGTGATCATTCGGTGACAGAGACCTGGACCATGCGGTCCGGCGTGCCGGAGACCGTGCCGCTTTGGCCTTGGCCGCGCTTGATTTCGTCAACGATTGCCATGCCTTCGGTCACTTCGCCGACGACCGTGTACTGACCGTTCAGAAACGGGCCGGGGGCGAACATGATAAAGAACTGGCTGTTGGCGGAATTTGGGTTCTGCGAACGGGCCATGCCGACGACACCCCGTTCGAAAGGTTTGTCCGAGAACTCTGCCGGAATGTCGGCCATGTCCGAACCGCCGGTGCCGGCGCGGCGCATGTCGCCGCCCTCGACACGGGCGAATTGCACGTCGCCGGTCTGGGCCATGAAGCCGTCGATCACGCGGTGAAAGTAGACGCCGTCATAGGACCCTGACGACGCGATTTCGGTGATCTGCGCGACATGCTTGGGCGCGACATCCTCGAAGAGGTCGATGTGGATCGTGCCGTTGGCCTGGCCCGCGATCTCGATGTCGAGACCGGTGGCAAGCGCCGGTGCGGCGAGGGTGGAGAGTGCCAGAGCGGCGAGAAGATTACGCATCCGCCGCCACCTTGACCGAGATCATGCGGTCGGGATTCGCGGGCGGCTCGCCGCGGGTGATGGCGTCGACATGCTCCATCCCCTCGATGACGCGGCCATAGACCGTGTACTGACCGTTGAGGAAGTTGTTGTCGGAAAAGTTGATGAAAAACTGCGAGTTGGCGGAATCGGGATTCTGCGAACGTGCCGCGCCGAGGGTGCCGCGATCATGCGGCAGCTTGGAAAATTCCGCCGGCAGGTCGGGCTTGTCCGAGGCGCCGGTGCCGGCCATGCGCGCGTTGTAATCCTGTTCCATGTTGCCGTGCTGCACGTCGCCGGTCTGAGCCATGAAACCGTCGATCACCCGGTGGAAGGCAACGTTGTCATAGGCACCGGCGCGGGCCAGTTCCTTCATCCGTTCGGCATGCTTGGGGGCGACGTCGGCCAGAAGCTCGATCGTGACGGTGCCGTCCTTGAGTTGCATCAGGATAGTGTTTTCGGGGTCTTTGATGTCGGCCATTTTGGTCCTCGTCCATTGGGTTTGGGGGCAGGTTTAAGCGGGGTTCGCGCGAATGAAAAGCGATTGGCACCAGACACCCCCTGACAAGCAGAAGAACGCGGGTCGGCCTGCCGCTGGCCCGGCACGGCGAAAAACCCTGCAAAGAGAGAGCGCTACCACGGTTGACGCCCTTCGCGGTGCACGCGACAAGGCGGCCAAGAGCGCGCCCGGCGGGCAGCAGCCGCGCCGATCTGGCCGGTTTCACCGACCCCGGGGCGACCGACAAAGGCCTCGGATCGACAGGCCGGATGGCGCGGCGCGCGACGAAAAAGCCCTTTGGGCAGGCAATTGGGCAGGGAAAGAACGCATGCAATTCAATACCATCGACGACATGGATCTGGAGGGCAAGCGCGTCCTGCTGCGGGTGGACATCAATGTGCCGCTGGATCATGGCCGGGTGACGGATGCGACACGGATCGAACGGATCGTGCCCAGCGTGCATGATATTCTGGCCAAGGGCGGGCGACCCGTTCTGATCGCGCATATGGGTCGGCCCAAGGGGCGGACCGTGCTGGATATGTCGCTGCGCCAGGTCTTGGCGACCCTGCGCGAAAAACTGGGGCGCAGCGTCGCCTTTATCGAAACGCTCGACGGGGCGGAGGCACCGACCGAAGAGCAGCTCTCTGCCGATGTGATCCTCTTGGAAAACATCCGTTTTCATCCCGGTGAGGAAAAGAACGATTCCGAATTCGCCCAGCGGCTGGCGGGGTTGGGCGATGTCTTCTGCAACGATGCCTTTTCCGCGGCGCATCGCGCGCATGCCTCGACCGAAGGAGTCGCGCATCTCATGCCCGCCTTTGCGGGGCGCCTGATGCAGGCCGAGCTTGAGGCGCTGGAGGCCGCGCTTGGTCACCCGCAGCGCCCGGTGGTTGCCGTGGTCGGGGGCGCCAAGGTGTCGAGCAAGCTGGACCTTCTGGGCAACCTCGTCGCCAAGGTCGATCATCTGGTGATCGGGGGCGGCATGGCCAATACCTTTCTCGCCGCGCAAGGCCTCGCGGTGGGGAAATCCCTGTGCGAGCATGAACTGGCCGAGACCGCGCGCGACATCATAGGCAAGGCCGGGGCGGCGGGTTGCGAGATCGTGCTGCCCGAGGATGTCGTTGTCGCGCGGGAGTTCAAGGCCGGCGCGCAGAGCGAGATCGTCGCCGCAGCCGATTGCCCATCGGATGCGATGATCCTCGACGCCGGGCCGAAGGCCGTGGCGCGGATCGGCGCGGTGCTGGAGGGGGCCAAGACGCTGATCTGGAACGGCCCGCTCGGCGCCTTTGAAATTCCGCCGTTTGATCGCGCGACCAACGCCGCGGCGGCCTACGCGGCAGAGCTGACGCTTGCGGGTCATCTGACCTCGGTCGCCGGGGGCGGGGACACGGTCGCGGCGCTGAACGGCGCAGGCGCGGCGGATGAGTTCACCTATATCTCGACCGCGGGCGGGGCGTTTCTGGAATGGATGGAGGGCAAGGACTTGCCCGGTGTCGCCGCCTTGTCGCGCTGATCGGGGCAAGAAGGTCGCGCGGCGGGGCGATCAAGGCCCCCGGCGCGCCAAGGGTCTGGTCAGCGAGGGCCATGCGTCCTAAAACAAACGCAAGGGTTGCAGAGGCGACCGGGGACATTTGAGAAACGGATTTCGACATGAGCAAAGACCAGCAGACACGCCAGATCGCGGACGGACAGGGTTTTATCGCCGCACTTGACCAGTCGGGCGGCTCCACCCCCAAGGCGCTGCGCCTTTATGGTATTGAAGAGGATGCCTATTCCTCGGAAGCTGAAATGTACGGGCTGATCCACGACATGCGCGCGCGGATCATCAAATCGCCCGCCTTCAACGGTGAAAAGGTGGTCGGCGCGATCCTGTTCGAACGTACCATGGACGGTGAGATCGACGGCACCCCGACCGCGCGCTACCTGTGGGACAAATGCGGGGTCGTGCCCTTTCTCAAGGTCGACAAGGGGCTGGCGGATCCCGAGGACGGCGCCAAGGTGATGAAGCCGATGCCCGACCTCGACGCGCTGTTGAAAAAGGCCGTCTCGCACGGGATTTACGGCACCAAGATGCGGTCGGTCATCGACGCGGCCAACCCGGCGGGCGTTCGGGCCGTGGTGGCGCAGCAATTCGAGGTGGCGCGCCAGATTCTCGGCCATGGGCTGGTGCCGATCATCGAACCCGAGGTGACGATTTCCATCGCCGACAAGGCCGAAGCCGAGGACCTGCTGCTGGAGGCGATCCGCGCGGAACTGGACGCGCTGGAGCCGGGGCAGGAGGTCATGCTGAAGCTGACCCTGCCGGAAAACGACAACCAATACAAAGCCTTGGTTGATCATCCCCGCGTCATCAAGGTGGTTGCCCTCTCGGGGGGGTACCCCCGTGACGAGGCCAACGCGCGTCTGTCGCGGCAAAGCGGCATGATTGCCAGTTTTTCGCGCGCACTGACCGAGGGGCTGTCGGCCCAGCAGTCGGACGATGAATTTGACGCGGTGCTGGCGGAAACCGTTGCCCAGATTCACCGGGCTTCTGTCTCGGGCTGAGACCACTGTCGGGATTCCGTGCGGAGCAGGTCCGGGTCCGGCTGATTTGTGAGCCGGCTTCGAGGTGAGGGGCCGTCTGTCCGTGTGTGCGCCGGCGATCAACGCAGTAATTGCAGGGGGCGGAGTGCACCGGGCCTGGAGGGACGCGGCGAGTCAGTCACGATTGCGTCGTTCATCCAGGCGGCTTTGTGCCTGTTTTGCCATACCTCGGCAGAACCGGGCGACATCCGCATGAAAGGGGATTCCCAAGCGATTCCAGCTATGTCATGGTCCACTTTAATGCCCGTCAGAGGCATGATGAGGACAAGATGAGCAATTTGGGACGTCCCGCCTTTTCGGGTCTAATCTACTTCGCAGCCGTTTTTTGTGCTGGCCTGTACTTCACCTTTTCCGCCGTGCAGGGGGATATGGGGTTGTTTCGCCGTGCTGAAATTCAGGCGGACCGCGACGCGCTGTCGGTGCAACTGGCTGCGCTGGACAAGGAGTTGGCGCAGATGGAAAATCTGACGCGGCGTCTGTCGGACGACTACCTTGACCTTGACCTTCTGGATCAGCAGGCACGCGATGTTCTGGGCGTCATGCGCGCTGACGAGATTGTGGTGCGCTGAACGGTTCAGCCAGTCTGCGACAGGCGCACGGGGCTTCCCTTGGCGCGGATCAGAATCCCCTTGGCCTCAAGATCGAGTTGCACGCTTTTCAGCCACCATCCCGCCGTCGCGCCACCGGGAAAGAGGGCTTGATCCAGATAGGGGTCCAGCGCCTCGCGCAGACGTTTTACCGTAATCGGCTGTTCAGCCTGCGCGTCTTTCATGCCTTTCAGCAAAGCTTCGCGCATCGCGGTGTATTTCGCCGCGTCCACCCGCGTCGTGCGGCCGGGCGTGTTGACATTCTGCACCTCGATCTTGTCACTCATGAGCTATGTCCGGACGTGCCGGTCCCTGTCGTTGGTCAGATCTCCAGCAGACAGGAAGTTCGCGCCGAGGTCAAATTCACACTCGCAAGAGATCGTGAAATGTTTTAAGATATAGTTCAACGTTAAACTATCGGATGGGAGGAGGCACCACATGGCGACCCGCAAATCCGCTGCCCAGGATAAGGCTGCAGGCAAAGCGTCCGGCAGCGCATCGGCAGACGAGTTGAAATCCTATTACCGCGACATGCTTTTGATCCGCCGGTTTGAAGAAAAGGCCGGCCAGCTTTACGGCATGGGTTTGATCGGGGGGTTCTGTCACCTCTACATCGGACAGGAAGCCGTCGTCGTCGGGCTGGAAGCGGCGGCGGAAGAGGGCGACAAGCGTGTCACCTCCTACCGCGATCACGGGCATATGCTGGCCTGTGGCATGGACCCCGATGGAGTTATGGCCGAGTTGACCGGGCGCGAGGGCGGCTATTCCAAGGGCAAGGGCGGCTCCATGCACATGTTCTCCAAGGAGAAGCATTTTTATGGTGGCCATGGCATTGTCGGGGCGCAGGTTCCGATTGGCGCAGGTCTGGCCTTTGCCGACAAGTACCTCGACAATAATCGCGTGACCTTCACCTATTTTGGTGACGGCGCGGCGAACCAGGGCCAGGTCTACGAGACCTTCAACATGGCCGCGCTGTGGAAACTGCCGGTGATCTTTGTGATCGAGAACAATCAATATGCCATGGGGACCGCGCAGGTGCGCTCGACCTCCAGCGCCGATCTTTACAAGCGCGGTGAGGCCTTTGGCATCCCCGGTGAACTGGTCGACGGAATGGACGTTCTGGCCGTCAAGGAAGCCGGCGAAAAGGCCGTGGCGCACTGCCGCTCGGGCAAGGGGCCCTATATCCTTGAGGTCAAGACCTACCGTTATCGCGGCCATTCCATGTCGGACCCGGCGAAATACCGGACCCGCGAGGAGGTGCAGAAGATGCGCGAAGAGAAGGACGCCATCGAACGGGTGCGCGTGATGCTGCTGGATGGCAAGCACGCCTCCGAAGACGATCTGAAGGCCATCGACAAGGAGATCAAGGACGTGGTCTCCAAATCCGCAGATTTCGCAAAGGACAGCCCGGAGCCGGACCCGAGCGAACTGTGGACCGATATCTACGCCAGGGATTCACCGCAGGGTGCCGCGTTGGAAACCGGGGACGCCTGAGGTGACGACCGTACATCTGGAATTCCAGGTCAGCGATCTAAAGGCCGGCATGGCGTTTTACGGCGATCTGCTGGGCTGGACGTTCGCGCGGATGGGCGACATGGATTATTACCTGATCTCGGGTGACGGGATCGGGGAGGGCCAGCCGGTTTCGGGCGGGTTGCTGCCGCGCAACGGGCCGGTGCCAGAGGCGGGCACCCCGCCACGCGGCGCGATGGCGACCTTTCCGGTCAAGGACGTGAATGCGGCCTATGCTCGCGCGCTCGACCTCGGCGGGGCCGAGGCGATGCCGCCAACCGATTTTCCCGGCGTGGGCCGGGTCTGTGTATGCGAAGACGGACATGGGAACATCTTCGGGATGATCCAGCCGCCGAAGGAGATGATGTGACATGCCAACCGAAGTATTGATGCCCGCGCTGTCCCCGACGATGGAGGAAGGGACGCTTGCGAAATGGCTGGTGAAGGAGGGGGACACGGTGTCCTCGGGCGACATCCTGGCCGAGATCGAGACGGACAAGGCGACGATGGAATTCGAGGCCGTGGAGGAGGGCGTGATCGGCAAGCTGCTCATCTCCGAAGGCTCCGAAGGGGTCAAGGTCAACACCCCGATCGCCGTGATGCTGGAAGAGGGCGAGAGCGCGGAGGATATTGCGAAGAGCGGCTCTGACGAGGCAGCAGAGGCGGAAGACGCGGGCTCAAAGAGCGGCTCTGAGGAGAAGACAGCGGAGAGCGGCAAGACCTCCGACAAGGCGCCGGCCAAGGCGAAATCCAAAGGAGATGCGAAGGAAGAGGATGATATTCCCAAACCCGATCAGACCCCGGATTGGCCCGATGGCACCAAGATGCGCACCCAGACGGTTCGCGAGGCCCTGCGCGACGCAATGGCCGAGGAAATGCGGCGCGACCCTAACGTCTACCTGATGGGCGAAGAGGTCGCGGAATATCAGGGGGCCTACAAGATCTCGCAGGGTCTGCTCGACGAATTCGGCGGCAAGCGCGTCATCGACACGCCGATCACCGAGCATGGCTTTACCGGGATCGCGGTCGGGGCGGCCTTTGGCGGGTTGCGCCCGATTGTGGAGTTCATGACCTTCAACTTTGCCATGCAGGCGATCGACCAAATCGTAAATTCTGCGGCCAAGACGCTCTATATGTCCGGCGGGCAGATGGGCGCGCCGATGGTGTTTCGTGGTCCCAACGGTGCGGCGGCGCGTGTCGGTGCGCAGCATAGCCAGGATTACGCCGCGTGGTATGCCCATATTCCGGGCCTCAAGGTGGTGCAGCCCTATTCGGCGGCGGATGCCAAGGGTCTGTTGAAGACGGCCATTCGCGACCCCAATCCGGTGATCTTCCTCGAAAATGAGATCATGTACGGCAAATCCTTTGACGTGCCCGTGCTGGAGGATTTTACCGTCCCCTTCGGCAAGGCGAAGATCTGGCGCGAGGGCAGCGACGTCACCATCGTCAGCTGGGGCATCGGCATGACCTATGCGCTGGAGGCGGCGGATCGTCTGGCCGAGGATGGCATCGAGGCGGAGGTGATCGACCTGCGCACCCTGCGCCCGATCGACTACGACACGGTGCTCGCCAGTGTGCAAAAGACCAACCGCTGCGTGACGGTCGAGGAAGGCTTCCCCGTCGCGTCCATCGGCAACCATCTGTCGGCGGTGATCATGACGCGGGCGTTTGATTATCTCGACGCGCCGGTGCTGAACTGCACGGGCAAGGACGTCCCCATGCCCTATGCGGCGAACCTGGAAAAGCTGGCCTTGCTGAACGCCGACGAGGTCGTCGAGGCCGTTCACAAAGTCACCTACCGCTGAGGAGGATACGCGATGCCAACGGAAATCCTGATGCCCGCGCTCTCCCCGACGATGGAGGAAGGGACGCTGGCGAAATGGTTGGTCAAGGAGGGGGACACCGTGTCCTCAGGCGACTTGCTGGCCGAGATCGAGACCGACAAGGCGACGATGGAATTTGAGGCCGTCGATGAAGGCGTGATCGGCAAGCTGCTCGTCTCCGAAGGCTCCGAAGGGGTCAAGGTGAACACCGCCATCGCCGTCCTGCTGGAAGAGGGCGAGAGTGCGGAGGATATCGGGTCGGCGTCTGAAGAGGCGCCCTCGGCTGGGTCTGATGAGACGTCTGGCGAGACGTCGGATGACACGTCGAGCGATGCATCGGACGACGCAGGCGACACGACGTCGAAGCCCGACGCAGAGAAGGCGACCAGAAACGCCACCTCTACCACCAAGGCCCCCGCAGCCCCGAAATCTAGCGACGGAGAGCGCATCTTTGCCTCGCCCCTCGCACGGCGGATCGCGGCGGACAAGGGGCTGGACCTGACGCAGATCGAAGGCTCCGGCCCGCATGGACGCATCGTCAAGGCGGATGTGGAGAATGCCAAAGCCGGTGCCGGCACGTCGGCGAGCGAGGTGGCTGCACCTTCCGGTGGCGCAGCCAAGGGCGAGGCGGCCAAGGCCACCATGCCCGCCGGTCTGTCCTCGGATGCCGTTCTCAAGATGTATTCGGACCGCGAGTTCGAAGAGGTCAAGCTCGACGGGATGCGCAAGACCATCGCCGCCCGCCTGACCGAAGCCAAGCAGACCATCCCGCATTTCTACCTGCGCCGGGATATCAGGCTCGACGCGTTGATGGCCTTCCGATCCGAGTTGAACAAGCAGTTGGCGCCGCGCGGCATCAAGCTGTCGGTCAATGATTTCATCATCAAGGCCTCGGCATTGGCGCTGCAACAGGTGCCCGATGCGAACGCGGTCTGGGCCGGGGATCGTATCCTCAAGCTCACGCCGTCGGATGTCGCCGTCGCCGTCGCGATCGAGGGCGGATTGTTCACGCCGGTGCTGCGGGACGCGGATCAAAAATCGCTCTCT
Organism: Pseudooceanicola sp.; assembly: GCA_002709085.1. Classification (GTDB taxonomy): domain Bacteria; phylum Pseudomonadota; class Alphaproteobacteria; order Rhodobacterales; family Rhodobacteraceae; genus Pseudooceanicola. The sequence continues at coordinate 16,558 of PAPR01000062.1, forward strand.
GCACTCTCGGGCGAAATGAAAGACCTCGCGGGGCGGGCGCGCAATCGCAAGCTGGCACCGCATGAATATCAGGGCGGGGCTTTCGCGGTCTCCAACCTCGGGATGTTCGGGATCGACAATTTCGACGCCGTGATCAACCCGCCGCACGGGGCCATACTGGCCGTGGGGGCCGGGGTGAAGAAACCGGTCGTCGGCGCGGATGGCGGGATCGAGATCGCCACCGTCATGTCTGTCACCCTGTCGGTGGATCACCGGGTGATCGACGGCGCGCTTGGCGCGGAGCTGTTGCAAAAGATCGTCGAAGGGCTGGAAAACCCGATGGCGATGCTCGCCTGAGGTCGGCGCACGCGGCCTGATGAGGGTGCGCGTCTCTACCTGAGGTTGCGAGATTTGGGAAAGGCCGGGACAGGGCGCCCGGCCTTTTTTCATGCGCATCGCCCTTGGCAGAATGAGCCTGCGCAACCAATAACCTGTTCGTGAGAGCGGCTTGATTAGGCGCTCGGGTGAAACCGGTGCAGACTGCGGCGCAAAGCTGGGGAGGATCGGATGCGCCAAGTTACGCTGCACGTCTTGCATGGGAATGAGCGGGTCGCGGCCCGAGGGCGAGGCCTCGCGTCGCCCCGTAGGGGCAGGCTTCGTCGCCTGGCGGCTCTGGCTGCCACTATAACGACCCTCTCAACGGCCAGCGCCATGGCAGACCCCGCGTTCTGGAAGAGCGAATGGCCCGAGACGGATTTCTCGAAAACCACACTGGAGAGCTGGTCGGACGTGATGTCCGGCGGGCCCGGCAAGGACGGTATCCCGGCGCTCTCCGATCCCGAGATGCTGCCGGTCGCCAAGGCCCGCCTGCCAGAGCGGGAACCGGTGCTGACCGTCGCGCTCGACGGGGCCCCGGCGCGGGCCTACCCCTTGCGCTACATGACCTGGCACGAGATCGTCAACGACCGCATCGGGGGCCGCCCGGTGGCCGTGACCTTCTGCCCCCTGTGCAATTCCGCCATCGCCTTTGATCCGCGCGTCGGCGGGCGTGTGCTGACCTTTGGCGTGACCGGAAAACTGCGCCATTCCGACATGGTGATGTATGACCGCGAGACGCAAAGCTGGTGGCAACAGGCCCTCGGTACCGCGATTGTGGGGGAGTTGACGGGCACGAAATTGCAGGCGCTGCCCTCGTGGATGGAGAGTTTTGCGCAGTTCCGCGCCGCGCATCCCGGTGGTCTGGTGATGGCCGAGCCGCGTGGCAACCGACCCTATGGGCAGAACCCCTATGCGGGGTATGATTCCGCCGCGAAGCCGTTCCTCTACTCCGGTGCGCCGCCGCCGCATGGCGTGCCGGCATTGGCCCGCGTAGTGCGGGTCGGGGACCGCGCATGGCCCCTGCCGCGCCTCGCCAAGGCGGGTCGGATCGAAGAGGCCGGGCTGGTGCTGACGTGGCAGGCGGGTCAGGCCTCCGCTCTCGACAGTCGCGAGATGGCGGCGGGGCGCGATGTCGGGTCGGTTCGGGTGCGCGACGGGCAGGGGCGCGACGTGGTGCATGATGTGCTCTTTGCCTTTGCCTTCGATGCGTTCTGGCCCGACGGGACTTGGATGATCGGGGGGTGATCGGGCGTAAAACGGGCGTCGATCAGCGGTCATCGGAGGAACCGAGCCGGAGACCACGGTGCAGGCGCGACAAAACCGCTTAACAAACCCGGCGCGGCGCGCTATGCCTTGGACATGACGCGCCGCCAGATCATTATCTGCTGCATTACCGCCTGCTGAGACAACTCGCAGGCCGCTTCTTCGTTTCCAATTCCCGACGATCTTGCTAAGCCGCCTGCGGACCAACCGCGAGGGACCGAGATGGTCGAGATACGCCTGACGAACTCCAAGACCCGCCGCAAGGAGGTCTTGGCCCCGATCGATCCCGCAGACGTGCGGATGTATGTCTGCGGCCCAACGGTCTATGACCGCGCGCACCTTGGCAACGCGCGCCCGGTGGTGGTGTTCGATGTGCTGAACCGGCTGCTGCGGCACGTCTACGGGGAGGGCGCCGTGACCTATGTGCGCAATTTCACCGATGTGGATGACAAGATCAACGCCCGCGCGGCGCGCGATGGGCGCACGATCCGCGAGATCACGGACGAGACGATCGGCTGGTACCACGAGGACATGAAAGCGCTCGGGGCACTGCGGCCGACCAAGGAGCCGCGCGCGACGGAATATATCGAGCAGATGGTGGAGATGATCGATGAGCTTGGCGCGCGTGGCCATGCCTATGCGGCTGAGGGGCACGTGCTCTTCTCTGTTGACAGCTATGCGGATTACGGTGCGCTGTCGGGCCGGACCGTGGAGGACATGATCGCTGGCGCGCGAGTCGAGGTCGCCCCCTACAAGCGTAACCCGATGGATTTCGTCCTGTGGAAGCCCTCGGAGCCGGATTTGCCGGGTTGGGACGGGCCGATGATCGGGGGCGAGCGGCTGGGTCGTGGGCGCCCCGGTTGGCATATCGAGTGTTCTGCGATGGCCAAAGCCCTGCTTGACGACAAGTTTGACATTCACGCGGGCGGTATCGACCTGACGTTCCCACACCACGAGAACGAGATCGCGCAAAGCTGCTGCGCCAACGGCACCGAGGAAATGGCCCGCTTCTGGCTGCACAACGAGATGCTGCAGGTCGAGGGCAAGAAGATGTCCAAATCGCTGGGCAATTTCTTTACCGTGCGGGATTTGCTGGATCAGGGGGTGCCGGGCGAGGTGATCCGGTTCGTCTTCCTCGGCACGCATTACCGCAAGCCGATGGACTGGACGGAGAAGAAGCGGGATGAGGCGGAGGCCACCTTGCGCGGCTGGCGCGAGGTGACTGCTGGCGCGACCCCGGAGCCGAACCCGCACTCCGACGTGATGACGTGCCTTGCCGACGATCTGAACACCTCGGGCGCGATTGCCAGCCTGCACCGGCAATACGCGAATGTCCGCAAGGGTGCGTTGCGCCCCGGTCGGTTCTTGTGGAGCGCGCAACTGCTGGGATTGCTCACGCCAGACCTGGGCGGCTGGGACGCCACGGCGAGCGTCGACCTCACCACCTATTCCGACGCCTTGGCCGCCGCCCGCGCCGAGGCAATGGCCAGCAAGGATTTCTCCCGTGTCGATACGCTCAAGACCGCCTTGACGGCGGCGGGGGTCGAGGTGCGTATGTCCAAGGAGGGGATCGAATTGATCCCCGGTCCGGACTTCGATGCAGACAAACTGGAGTTCGTGTCGTGAGCGGGTCGTCGCGACATGCGGGGACGAGGGGGGGATATGTCCAGGGGGCGCTGTTCCAGACCCCAGGATATTTCCGGCAAGACAGATGCGGGATGGTCCGGCGATGACCCTGGAGCGCCTGTACCTCTACGACACCACCCTGCGCGACGGGCAGCAGACGCAGGGCGTGCAGTTCTCGGCGCCGGAGAAGCATCAGATTTGCGCAATGCTCGACACGCTCGGCGTGGATTACATCGAGGGCGGCTGGCCCGGGGCGAACCCGACCGACAGCGCGTTTTTTGACGAGGCGCCGCAGACGCGGGCGCGGATGACGGCCTTTGGGATGACCAAACGCTCGGGGCGCTCGGCGGAAAATGACGACGTCTTGGCGGCGGTGATGAACGCGGGGACGCAGAGCGTATGCCTCGTCGGCAAGACGCATGATTTCCACGTGCGCACCGCGCTTGAGATCCCGCTGGAGGAGAACGTCGAGAACATTCGCGCCTCGGTCGCGCATCTGGTGGCGCAGGGGCGCGAGGCGTTGTTCGATGCGGAGCATTTCTTTGACGGATTTAAGGCCAATCCCACCTATGCGCTGGAGTGTCTGCGCGCGGCGCGTGACGCCGGGGCGCGCTGGATTGTGCTTTGCGATACCAACGGGGGCACGCTGCCGTCGGAGATTTCGCAGATCGTCCGGTCTGTCATTGACGCGGGTTTGCCGGGTGAGCGCCTTGGCATCCACACGCATAACGACACGGCCAATGCGGTGGCGGGCTCGCTGGCGGCGGTCGATGCCGGGGTGCGCCAGATACAGGGGACGCTCAACGGGCTGGGGGAGCGGTGCGGCAATGCCAACCTGATCACCCTGATCGCGGTGCTGATGCTGAAGGAACCCTATCGCAGCCGCTACGAGACCGGGGTGAGCGAGGCGGCCTTGACCGGGCTGACCCAAGTGTCGCGCCAATTGGACGACATCCTCAATCGTGTGCCACTGCGGCAGGCAGCTTTTGTCGGCGCTTCGGCCTTTGCGCACAAGGCAGGATTGCATGCGAGCGCGATCCTCAAGGACCCGAGCACATACGAACATATTGACCCGGCTGTGGTCGGCAACGCCCGCGTTATCCCGATGTCGAACCAGGCGGGACAGTCAAACCTGCGTCGTCGTCTGGCCGATGCCGGGCTGGTGGTGGAGGCCGGGGATCCGGCGCTCGCACGTATCCTCGACGAGGTGAAGGCCCGCGAAGATCGCGGCTATACCTACGATTCCGCGCAGGCATCCTTCGAGGTGCTGGCGCGGCAGGTTCTGGGCCGGATGCCGGAGTTTTTCGAGGTGGAGCGGTATCGCGTCTCGGTTGAGCGGCGTCGGAACAGATACGACCACACAATCACGCTTTCCGAGGCGGTTGTCGTGGTGAAGGTGGATGGGGAGAAGCGCCTTTCAGTGTCGGAAAGCCTTGACGAAAGCGGCCACGATCGCGGCCCCGTCAACGCGTTGGCAACCGCGCTGGCAAAGGACCTCGGGCAATATCAGGACGCGATTGATGACATGCACCTGGTTGATTTCAAGGTGCGAATTACCCAAGGCGGGACGGAAGCCGTAACTCGCGTCATCATAGACAGTGAGGATCGCAGCGGACGGCGCTGGTCCACCGTGGGCGTGTCGCCCAACATCGTGGATGCCTCCTTTGAGGCGCTGCTGGATGCAATCAACTGGAAGTTGTTGCGCGAAACCAAGAGGGACACGCACAGGAGTGGCATGCAGGCGGAAGGCCAGACAGAATGATCGGTAAGATATTTGTCGGGCTGGCGCTGTTGGCAGGGATCCCCCTGGTGATCGCGCTGGGCCTCATTGTCAGTCAATGGCCACGCGGTGCGGTGGCGGATAGTCCGGGGGGCCTGGATTTCTCTGCGCAATTGGCAGGGGGAGCGGAGCCGTTGCCGGCGTCTTCTGTCACCATGTCGGACGCCACCCATGCGCGTGTTCGTCACCTTGGTGCGACCACCGCCGATGCGCCGCTGGTTGTCCTGGTGCATGGCTCTGGCTGGGATGGCGGGCAGTTCGATGCGCTCGCCTTTGGGTTGAGCCGCGTCGGCGATGTGCTGGTGCCCGACTTGCGGGGCCACGGGGCGACGCCGGACCGGCGTGGCGATGTCGATTACCTCGGGCAATTCGAAGATGATCTCGCCGATCTGATCGAGCAGTACAAACGCGAGGACAAACAGGATGTTATCCTGCTCGGCCATTCTTCTGGTGGAGGGTTGGTGATCCGGTTTGCCAACGGTCCTCACGGGTCGATGATGGATCGGGCGGTGCTGCTGGCGCCCTTTGTGCAGTATGACGCGCCGATGCAGCGTCCGGGTTCGGGGGGATGGGCGCGAGCGCTGACGCGGCGAATCGTCGGTCTGTCGATGCTGAACAGCGTCGGGATTCACGCGCTGGATCATCTGACAGTGATCGAGTTCGCCATGCCCGAGACCGTTTTGCAGGGATCGGAAGGTCACCGCGCCACGACGGCCTATAGCTGGCGTCTGAACCAGAGCTTTTCACCGCGTCGGGACTGGCGGGCCGAAGTCGCCGCGCTGCCGCCCTTTTTGCTGGTGGCGGGAACGCGGGACGAGGCTTTTGTGGCGGAGGCATACGAGCCCCATTTCTCGCCCCTGACGGAAGCGGGCGAATACCTTCTGGTGCCGGGTGTCGGGCACCTCGATATTGTCAATTCGGCGCGTACATTGGCCGCCGTGACCGCGTTTATCCGCGATGAATGACGATCTGAACGCCTGCGCCGCGCTGGTCGAACGTGGGGATCCGGTGCGCTTCCGTGCGGCAATGGCGGCGCCGGTGGCGGCGCGGCGTGTTCTGTTTCCACTCTACGCCTTCAACCTGGAGGTCGCGCGCGCGCCCTGGGTCACGCAGGAGCCGTTGATCGCGCGGATGCGGTTGCAATGGTGGCGGGATGCGCTGGCCGAGATCGCCGAGGGCGGCGTGGTGCGGCGCCACGAGGTCGTGACGCCCCTGGCGCTGGCGATCCGGGCGGAGGATGTGCCCGCGCTCGACCGGCTGGTCGCCGCGCGCGACCGCGATGTGGAGCCCGCCGATTTCGCCAATGAGGCCGAGGTGCTGGATTATCTCGACGCGACCTCTACCGGATTGATCGCGGTGGCGGCGCATCGTCTGGGGGGGGATGCCTTGGGCGCGGCGGTCGGGGATGTTGCAGGTTCGGCGGGACGTGCTCTGGGCCTTGCGAATTGGCTGATGGCGGTCCCGGTCCTGGAGGCGGCCGGACGCAGGCCCTTGCCAGAGGGATCGGACACAGCAATTGCCGGATTAGCGAGGGCCGGTACGGTCGCATGGCAAGAGGTGCGGCGGGCATGGCGCGGCGTTCCGAACGCTGCGAAGCCCGCGTTCTTTCCTATGGCGGGGGCCGGGATGATCCTGCGCCGTGCGCTGCGCGATCCGGGCCTTGTGCGCGCGGATGGCTTGGAGCCGGGGCAGTTGCAGGCGCGGCTACGCATGGCGGCGATGGCGGTGAGCGGGCGCCTTTGGTGAGGCGCGCGCGTCATCAGGCCCGCGCGACCGGGTCTGCGCGGCGCATGGATATTTGCAAAACCAAAGTGGTCAGGTTTTGGCTAGCGGGTGCGGATGGCTTAGGCCGCCTGCGTCTTGGGCCGGGTCAGTAGCCATATGAGAGAGCCCCCGGCCAACACGAGGAAGGGGACCATAGCGAGGTTCACCGCCGCCCAGCCCGCCTGTGGCGTGCCGCCCGAGCAATTCATCAGCCCGCCCGAGGACAGAGAGGCCACCGTCACGCCGCCAAAGACGATCAGGTCGTTCAGCCCCTGCATCCGGCCCCGTTCATGCGGCGCATGCGCCCCGGCAAGCATTGATGTGGCGCCGATAAAGCCAAAGTTCCACCCGACGCCCAGAAGCACCAGAGCGATGAAGAAGTTCGCCAGATCAACCCCTTGCAGCGCCACTGCGCCCGCCCCGGCGAGGATGACCAACCCGGCGGCCATGATCTTTTCCACACCGAAGCGGGCGATCAGATGACCGGTGAAAAAGCTGGGGATATACATCGCCAGAACGTGGAAAGACACGACATCGGCGGCATTCGACTTGTCAAAGCCGCAGCCCACCACCGCAAGCGGGGTCGAGGTCATGACCAGGTTCATCAACGCGTAAGAGACCATGGCGCAGATCACCGCCACCGCGATGCGCGGCGTCTTTAGCAGCTCCATCCGCGAGCGGCCTCGCGGTGCGTCCTGCGAGGGCACCGGGGGCTTGGGAATGTCGATCATGATGAACAGCATCGAGCCGATGACGTTGACCGCAATCACCGCGAGATAGGTGCCGAGGAAGGGCACCACCATGGCGTCCGCCGTCACCTTGACCAGCTGCGGCCCGATCAGCGCCGAGAGGAGGCCGCCTGCCATGACATAAGAGATCGCCTTGGGACGAAAGGTGTCCGATGCCGTGTCGGCGGCGGCAAAGCGGTAGAACCCTTGCGCCGACATGTAGATCCCGGTGCAGAACGAGCCGAGCAGGAAAATCGGGAAGGAGGCGAGGTAGAGCCCGATCGCCCCGATGATCCCGCCGAGTGCGCCACCGCAGGCCCCGACAAAGAACCCGGTGCGGCGACCGTATCGCTGCATGATCCAGGAGAGCGGCGTGGCCGACGACATGGAGCCGAGCACGATGAGCGATATCGGCAGCGTGGCAAAACAGGGGTTGGCTGCCAACGACTGGCCCGCCAATCCGCCGATGGTGAAGATCATCGGCATTTGTGCGCCGAGGAACGCCTGCGCCATCACCAGCACCATGACATTACGTCTTGCGCGGCGGTCGTCCGGGAGGTGGTCGGTACTGCTCATCGCAAAGGCGTAGCGCGCGGCGAGGGGGTGCGCAAGTCCGCGCGAGCGTGTGGTGAGCCTCAGCCCCGGTCGATGATATGCGCGAAGGAGCCGCAGATTTGTCCCTCGCGAATGCCCATCGGAGGAAGCGCGGCACCGGTCGCGTCGGTGGCTTCGAAAAGCGGCGCGCCCCCCTTGTGCAGGGTTGTGGCGTAGTGGAATTCATGCGCCCGGTGCCTGCCCGGAAAGGGACCGGTGGTGGCCGTGAGGGTTCGGTAGCCAAGGTGCAGGCGCTGCGTCTTGAACGAGGTCGCCAGCGGCAGCAGACCGGCCATTTGATGCGGCGTATTGTCGCTATCGAACAGCACATCACCCAGGACCATGTAGCCGCCGCATTCGCCGTAGATGGGCCTGTGATCTCCATGTCGCCGCAGGGTAGCGAGGAAGGTCGCCGCGCGCGCGATCCGCCCTGCATGCAGTTCCGGATAGCCGCCCGGCAGGAAGACGAAATCCGCCTGAGGCACGGCGTGATCCGCAAGCGGTGAGAAGAAGCGCAGCTCTGCGCCCGCCGCGCGCCAATCGTTCAACATATGCGGATAGGTGAAGGCAAAGGCCTCATCCCGCGCGATGGCGATGGTCTGGGCCGGCGGGTTCAATCGTGCGGATGGGTCGAGGTCAGGGACGTCGGGCAGGGGGGTGGAAAGGCTCAGCAGCGCTTCGAGGTCGGTCGCCTCGTCCCCCGCGCCCCCCGCCGCAAGCGCATCGGCGGCGCGGTCGAGAAAGGCAGCGAGATCGGGGTTCTCCCCCGCCTGCACCAGCCCGAGGTGGCGAGAGGGCAGTGCCAGATCCGCGCGTCTCGGCAGTGCTGCCAGCACCGGGAGGCCCAGCGGGGCAAGGGCCGCGCGCAGCATTCCCGCATGGCGCGCCGAGCCGACATTGTTCAGGATCACCCCGGCGACCCGGACCGCGGGATCATGTGCTGCAAAGCCCGCCACGAGCGGGGCCACCGATTGCGCCATGCGCGCCGCGTCGACGACCAGCACCACCGGCAAGGCCATCAGCCGCGCCAGATCGGCCACCGCGCCGCGGCCCTCGGGCGGTGCGCCGTCAAACAGGCCCATGGCCCCTTCGATGATCAACAGTTCAGGCCCGGCGGCGAGCGAAATCAGACGTTCGGGTGACATCGCCCAGGCGTCAAGGTTGACGCAGGACGCACCGCAAGCGGCCTCGTGAAAGCGCGGATCGATGTAGTCAGGACCGGATTTCGCGCCCCGCACGTCGAGGCCGAGACGGCTCAGCAGGCGCAACAGGGCCAGCGTTACGGTGGTCTTGCCCGCGCCCGAGGACGGCGCGGCGAGGATCAGCCCCGGCATCCGCTCAGGAAACCTCGGCCGGACGACCCCGGTTCAGCGGGTCGAGGTTGCGCGGGCTCTCTCCGGCCATCAACCCCTGCCAGTCGAGCACCTGACGCATCAGCACGGAGCGCCCGACGCAAAGGATTGCCGGCGGCTCCAGCCCAGCGGCGTCGATGTCGGCCACCATGTCACCCAAAGTGGTTTCCAGCACCCGCTGCTCGGGCGTGGTGGCCGAACAGACGACCGCGACGGGTTCGTCGCGCGCGCGCCCCGCGTCGATTAACGCGCCGGAAATCTGCGCGACATGCTTCATCCCCATGTAGATCACCAGCACCTGCGCGCCCTCGGCAATCGCGCGCCAGTTCAGCGAGGTCGGGGTCGCGCCCGATTGATCATGCCCGGTGACAAAGGTCACGGATTGATTGACGTCGCGATGCGTTACCGGGATGCCGGCATAGGCCAGCCCGCCGATCCCGGCGGATATGCCGGGAATGATGCGCACGGGGACGCCATGCTGGATCAGGGTCTGCGCCTCTTCTCCGCCGCGGCCAAAGACAAAGGGATCGCCGCCCTTCAGACGCAGCACCCGCTTGCCGGCCTTGGCCATGTCGACCAGCCGCAGGGAAATGTCGCGCTGCTTGGCCGAGGGTTTGCCGCCGCGCTTGCCCGCATAGACATGCTCGGCCTGCGGTGCCCAGTCGAGGATCGCCTCCTGCACCAGCGCGTCATAGATCACCACGTCCGCCTGGCGCAGCGCGTTTACCGCATGGATCGTCAGCAGCCCCGGATCGCCCGGCCCGGCACCGCAAAGCCAGACCCAGCCGGGCAGCAGTTCGGGCCATTGCCCCATGGGACCGGCGGGCAGGGAAAGAGAGTCGCTCATCTTCTCTATATGGCCCGACGAGGGGGGCCTGAAAAGGTCCCGACAGATGATTTCACTTGGGTTTTTAAAATATCCCGGGGGAGGCCGCAGGCCGGGGGCAGCGCCCCCTGCGACACCCGGGCGGGTTTATCGGCAAGGATCGCCAGCAACAGCGCTTTACGCGGCGAAGGGGTCATCCGGATAGCCCACCCCGACGAGGTACAGGCCCTGCGGCGGGCAGACCGGACCGCAGGCGGCGCGGTCGCGCGCCTCCAGCACTTCGCCCACCCGCTCGGGCGGCCAATGACCCGACCCGACGCGTTCAAGCGTTCCGACAAACGATCGCACCTGATTGTGCAGGAACGAACGGGCGCGGAAATGCAGCCGGATCTCGGGACCGGAGAGCGTCTCATGCGGCTCGATCCGGATCTCGTCCAGCGTCTTGACCGGGCTCTTGGCCTGACAAGTCGACGAGCGGAAGGTGGTGAAATCGTGATGCCCGACCAGATGCGCGGCGCCGGCGCGCATTGCCGCGATGTCCAGCGGATGCGAGACCTGCCAGACCAGCCCCGCGTCATGGGTGGCCGGAGCGCGGCGGGTCAGCAGGCGAAAGAGGTAGCGCCGCTCAACCGCCGAAAACCGTGCGTGCCATTCGGGGTCGACCTCGGCGCAGGCGCGGATCGCCACGCCCGAGCGTTTGAGGTGGTAGTTCAGCGCCTCGGACAGGCGGAAGGGGTCCCAGCTCTTGCCCAGATCGCAATGCGCGACCTGCGCGGTGGCATGGACCCCGGCGTCCGTGCGACCGGCGGCGGCGATGGTGTGCGGCCCCGGCTCCAACCGTGCCAGCGCCTGTTCGATCGCGCCTTGAACCGAGGGCTGATCGGCCTGACGCTGCCACCCGGCAAAGGGCGCGCCGTGATATTCGACCTGAAGGGCATAACGGGGCATGGCGGGGATTTATCGCGGGCAGGCAGGCGGGTCCAGTGCCGGGTTTCAGCCGGTGCCCGGACCACTGCCTGACCTTGCGCGTTTGGGCGTTCGCGTCAGCAAAAGGCGCTTGCGAGGACGATCAATGGCGGTGCCGTCGCGTTGCACCTCGGAGAGTCGCCGTGCAGAAGCCACCAGCACATCCGCCGGGATGGTGGTCACAGCGACAGGCATTGAGAGGCATCGACGCATGCACGATCCATCCCCCAAGGGGGGTGGCAGGCAGGCCGGGACGGCCCTATCTTCTGCCCAGTGGCATTACAGAACCATTTGAGGGCGCGGCCATTCTTGGGGCGATATGAAGACAGGGCGGGGTTTGGAACTTTGGTGATTGGCAGGTTGGCCGAGGGCGTCGCCCGGCAGGTGGAATCGGTGGGCGATACGGTCTCGGGCGCGTTCTTTGAGCCGGTCATCCGGCTCGGCGTGACCGGGCTGGCGCGGTCGGGCAAGACGGTGTTCATCACCTCGCTGGTTGCAAACCTCCTGGACCGGGCGCGCATGCCGGGCCTCGTCGCGCAGGCGGACGGGCGGATCACCACCGCCTTTCTCCAGCCCCAGCCCGACGACACCGTGCCCCGGTTCGAGTACGAGAGTCACCTCGCCGCGCTGACCTCGGCCAGCCCGCATTGGCCCGAAAGCACCCGCGCGGTGAGCGAGCTGCGCCTGTCGTTCAAGGTGCGTCCCGGCGGGCTTCTCGGCGGGCTTCAGGGACCGCGCGTCGTGCATCTCGACATCGTGGATTATCCCGGTGAATGGCTGCTCGACCTCGGGTTGATGGATCGCACCTACGCCGAATGGTCGCGCGAGATGCTGGAGCGGATCGCGCCGCGCGATGAGGCGGCGGGCTTTCTCGGTGTGATCGAGGGGTTTCGCGACAAGGGGACGTGGGAGGAAACCGACGCACAGACACTGGCGCGCGCCTATACCGGCTATCTGGAGGGCGCGCGGCTGGCGGGTTATTCCGACCTGACGCCGGGACGTTTCCTGTTGCCCGGAGAGATGGCCGGCTCGCCCGCTTTGACCTTTGCGCCCCTCCGCCCCGAGGATCGCCCCGCCCGGCGCGGTCTCTGGCGCGAGATGGAGCGGCGCTATGACGCTTATAAATCGCAGGTGGCCAAGCCCTTCTTTCGCGATCACTTTGCCCGGATCGACCGGCAGGTGGTGCTGGTCGACACGCTCGGCGCGATCCACAAGGGGCCGCGCGCGATGGAGGATTTGCGCCAGACGCTTGGCGATATCCTCGGGGCGTTCCGACCGGGGCGAAACCGCTTTCTCAGCCGGCTCCTGATGGGGCAGCGGGTGGAAAAAATCCTCTTTGCCGCGACCAAGGCGGATCATCTGCACCATTCCCAGCACAGCGCGCTGACCGGGATCATGCAGGCGATGGTGCGCGACGCCGTCGATAGGGCGAAGTTCGCCGGGGCGCAGACGCAGGCGATGTCGATCGCCTCGATCCGCGCGACGGTCGAAGAGACGCTGCAACATGAGGGCGGGCCGCTCGATTGTGTGCGCGGCACGCTTTTGACACCCGAAGGTACGCGCGGACGGATGGCGGCGATGTATCCCGGCGAATTGCCCGAAGACCCGGCCCGCCTGCTGAATCCGGCCCGTGCCGGGCAGGACCGATGGCTGGACGGTGAATACGGTGTGATGAGCTTTGCGCCCGCCGTGCTGCGTCTGAAACCGGGCGAGGGGCCGCCGCATATCCGGCTGGACCGCGCGGCGCAGTTCCTGCTGGGGGATCGCCTGTGAGCGCCGCGCCGGAGCCAGCGCCAAAGTCGGCGCGTCAGGGCGATCTGGCGATCCGCAAGGCGCAGCCGCTGGATGCGGGCGTGGTCGGCGCGATCCTGAACCAGGCCTCCCGCGAGCACGCCTGGAAACCGCGCCTGCACAGCGAGGCCGAGGATATCTCCCACGCGGGGCTCTTGATCGACAACGATCTTGTCTGGCTGGCCGAGGACAACGCGGTGCGCGGTTTCCTAGCGCGTGAGGGCGGCTATGTGCATGCGCTTTACGTCGCGCGCGGCGCACGCGGACGCGGCATCGGGGCGCGGTTGATCCGGGCCGCGCAGGCGGTGGCCCCGAGGCTGGAGCTATATACCTTTGTGGCCAACACCGGCGCGCGCCGGTTCTACCAGCGCCACGGCTTTGTCGAGATCGACCGCTCGGACGGGGCGCGCAACGACGAGAATTTGCCCGACATCTATTTTGTCTGGGATGCGGAGGTGGCCCATGGCTGACGAGACACGACGCGGTCCGGTGATGATCGAGATGGAGAGCGACGGCCCCGGCCCGGCCGAGGCACCCCCGGTCCCCGATCTGCCCGGCGCAATCGAGGCGCCGAGCGGGCGGGCGATGCAACTGGCCGCGACGCTGGCGGCGCGGCGTCCGTCGCGCTTGGCGCGCTGGTTCTGGGGGTTGCTGGCGGCGCTGCTCTCGGTCGCCGTCACGGCGGCGGCGTGGAATTTCGTCGTTTCGCTGGTGGCCAGCACCCCATGGCTCGGCTGGGCGGTGGCCGCGTTGTTCGTCGCCTTCGGGTTGGTCGTTCTGGCCATCGTCGTCAAGGAAATCGCCGCCTTTTCTCGCCTGTCGCGGATGGATGAATTGCACGCGCTGGCCGAAGTGGCGCTGGTGGAGGGCGATCTCTCAGAGGCGCGGGCCTACGCCGACCGTCTGGACGCGATGTATCGCCCGCGGGCAGAGATGCGCTGGCATCACGAACGGTTTGCCGAGCGCCGCGAAGAGCAATTCGACGCCGCCGCCCTGATGGAACTGGCCGAGGCCGAGTTGATCGCGCCGCTTGACGCCGCCGCCCTGCGCGAGGTCGAGGCGGCGGCGCGTCAGGTGGCCGCCGTCACCGCGCTGGTGCCGCTGGCCTTTGCCGATGTGCTGGCGGCGATGACCAGCAATATTCGCATGATCCGGCGCATAGCGGAGGTCTACGGCGGGCGGTCCGGCACGCTCGGCTCTCTCCGGCTGACGCGGGCGGTGATGACGCATCTGGTAGCCACCGGCGCGGTGGCGGTCGGCGATGACATGGTCGGCTCTATGCTCGGGGGGAATGTGTTGGCAAAGCTATCTCGCCGCTTTGGCGAGGGGGTCGTCAACGGCGCGCTGACCGCACGGGTCGGAATCGCGGCGATGGAGGTCTGCCGCCCGATGCCCTTTGGCGCTGGCCGGCGACCGCGTGTCACGAGCGTGCTGCGGCGCGCGCTGACCGGATTGTTCGGGGATAAAGGCGAAGTTGACGCCGGCTGAGGCGGGGCAAAACCTTCGCGCGTATTCAGATATTTTCACCAAGCAGGACGGGCAGGGACCGCGCAACGTGTTTCGCGGCTTTACCCTGTGGCGGGCTGGACCTATAAGGCGGGCCAAGATGGGATGCTTTGCGATCATCATTCGAATTATCAGCCCGGCGCTCTGACAGACGAGCCGCCGGGTCAAGGCGTATGGATGCCCGCGCCGATTTATCCCCTTTCCCGAATATCTGACAGACGGAACGCCCGAAATGAGCGCCGAGACTCCCGACTACAAACAAACGCTGAACCTTCCCAAGACCGATTTCCCCATGCGAGCCGGATTGCCCAAGCGCGAGCCTGATTGGCTGGCCAAGTGGGAAAAGATCGGTGTCTATGACCGCCTGCGTGAAAAGGAGGGCCGCGCGCCCTTTGTGCTCCATGACGGCCCACCCTATGCCAACGGGCATTTGCACATCGGTCATGCGTTGAACAAAATTCTGAAAGATATGGTCGTGCGTTCACACCAGATGATGGGCCATGACGCGCGCTATATCCCCGGTTGGGATTGTCACGGTCTTCCGATTGAATGGAAGATCGAAGAGCAGTACCGCAAAAAGGGCAAGAACAAGGACGACGTGCCTGTCGTCGATTTCCGTCAGGAATGCCGGTCTTTTGCCGAAGGCTGGGTCGATATCCAGCGCGAAGAATTCAAACGTCTGGGGATCACCGGCAATTGGGAAAACCCTTATCTGACGATGGATTTCCACGCCGAACGTGTCATCGCCGAAGAATTCATGAAATTCCTGATGAACGGGTCGCTCTATCAGGGCTCGAAACCCGTGATGTGGTCGCCCGTTGAAAAGACCGCGCTGGCCGAGGCGGAGGTTGAGTACCACGACAAGGAGAGCTTTACCATTTGGGTGAAGTTCAAGGTCGTGGGCACGGGCGATGCGACGCTGGATTCCGCACAGGTGGTGATCTGGACCACGACCCCTTGGACCATGCCGTCTAACAAGGCGGTGGTTTATGGCGAGAGCATCTCTTACGGGCTGTATGAGATCACCGGGCGACCCGAGGAATGCTGGGTCTCTATCGGGGATCGCTATATCCTGGCGGATGATCGCGCGGCCGATGTTTTGGGGCGCGCCCGTTTGGAAGAAGGCATGTATCGCCGATTGTGCGATGTGACCCAGGACGATCTGGCCAAGATTTCGTTGCATCACCCGCTGGCCGGGGCCGAAGGCTCCAATGGCGAATGGGATGACATCCGTGATTTCCGCGCCGCCGATTTCGTCACCGACACCGAAGGGACCGGGTTCGTGCATTGTGCGCCATCCCACGGGATGGAGGAATACGACCTTTATCGCGACCTCGGGATGTTGGAAAAAGTCATCACTTATAACGTGATGGACGACGGGTCGTTCCGTGCGGATTTGCCCTTCTTTGGGGGGAAATACATCCTGAACCGCAAGGGCGGCGAAGGGGATGCCAATAAGGCCGTGATCGACAAGCTGATCGAGGTTGGCGGTCTGCTGGCGCGTGGCAAGATCAAGCATAGCTATCCGCATTCATGGCGCTCCAAAGCGCCGATCATCTACCGCAACACGCCGCAGTGGTTCGCGGCCATCGACAAGCCGGTTGGCGGAGATGACACCCATGGCAAAACCATCCGGGAACGGGCGCTGACCAGCATCGATAGTCTCGTGAAATGGCATCCGCAGACGGGGCGTAACCGTTTGTATTCGATGATCGAATCCCGTCCCGACTGGGTGCTGTCACGACAGCGCGCCTGGGGTGTACCGCTGACCTGTTTCGTGAAGAAGGGCGCTTTGCCGACCGACGCGGATTATCTGCTGCGCGATGACGCCGTAAACGCCCGTATCGCGGAGGCCTTTGAGACCGAGGGCGCGGATGTCTGGTACGCCGAGGGGGCGAAGGACCGCTTCATCGCCGATGCCGCGGACCCGGAGGCCTATGAGCAGGTGTTCGACGTGCTCGACGTGTGGTTCGATAGCGGCTCGACCCACGCCTTTGTGCTGCGCGACCGCGCGGACGGGGCTGCGGACGGGATCGCGGATGTCTACCTCGAAGGGACCGACCAGCATCGCGGCTGGTTCCACTCCTCGATGTTGCAGGCCTGCGGCACCAAGGGGCGCGCGCCTTACCGCAACGTGGTGACGCACGGCTTCACGCTGGATGCCAAGGGCAACAAGATGTCCAAATCGCTTGGCAATACCATCGTGCCCGAGAAGGTGGTCAAGGAATACGGCGCCGATATCCTGCGGCTCTGGGTGGCGCAGGCGGATTATTCGGCCGATCAGCGCATCGGGCCGGAGATCCTCAAGGGCGTCGCGGACAGCTACCGGCGGTTGCGCAACACCATGCGTTTCCTGCTCGGCTCGCTCAACGGTTTTGACGAGGCCGATCGCGTGGCCCCCGAAGAGATGCCGGAACTGGAACGTTGGGTGCTGCACCGTCTGGCCGAGCTCGATGACGTCGTGCGCGAGGGCTATGCCAGCTACAACTTCCAGTCGATGTTCCAGGCGGTCTTCAACTTTGCCACGGTGGAGCTTTCGGCCTTCTACTTCGACATCCGCAAGGACGCGCTTTACTGCGACGGTGACACGTTGCGGGCGAAATCGGCGCGCACGGTTCTCGACATCCTGTTCCACCGCCTGACGACATGGCTCGCCCCGGTGCTGGTCTTCACGATGGAGGAGGTCTGGCTGGAACGCTTCCCCGGTGAGGGCTCCTCGATCCACCTCGTCGATTTTCCCGAGACCCCGGCGGCATGGCGCGACGCGGCGCTGGCGCAGAAATGGGGTCGCGTCCGCCAAGCCCGGCGCGCGGTCACGGCGGCGCTGGAGATCCAGCGCACGGACAAGGTGATCGGCGCCTCGCTGGAGGCCGCGCCGCTGGTCCATATCGCTGAGCCCGAGATGCTGGAGGCGCTGAAATCCGTCGCCTTCGAGGACATCTGCATCACCTCGGACATCGACCTCACCGGCGATCCCGCCCCGGACGAGGCCTTCCGCCTGCCCGAGGTGCCGGGCGTCGCCGTGGTCTTTGAACGCGCCGAGGGCGAGAAATGCCAGCGCTGCTGGAAGATCCGCCCCGATGTCGGCACTCATACCCATGCCGGGACCTGCGCGCGCTGTGACGCCGCACTCGGTTGATCATGGCTTGGGACGGGGTGGCTTCATCTCGTCCCAAATACTCAAATCCGACGCGGGCCACCACGCCTGAGGGTGGGGCCGCGCGTCATCGGTTTACATCGCACCCCCGCCTTGCTAAGCCACTGGCGTTGGACAAAAAGGGGCGTGCCATGACCGGCATCCTTTGGCAGGGGCACCAGATCGGAGGGCGATGGCGCGGGTGATCCGTCGCTGACCCTTTCCCTGTTCCTGCGGCGGCCACTGGCCTGCCGCCCCTTGTACGAGACCCAGAATGACCGATCTTACTTACCGAACCGACGGCGGCCTGACCATCACGCGCCGCGAGGTGCCTGCCGATTATCACCGTGACACCGACCGGCTGGCGGAGCAGCTCGATTCACATCGCGGCGCGTTGTTTTCATCGAATTACGAATATCCGGGCCGCTACACCCGTTGGGAATTCGGCTTTTCCGAGCCTCCCGTGGTGGTGGAGGCACGCGGCCGCCAGATGCGCATCGCCGCGCTCAATCCGCGCGGGCGTGTCCTGCTAACGATGATGCGCGACGTGGTCGAAGGCTTGCCAGAGGTGGTGGATTTCACCGCTGCCGAGGAACAGTTCGATCTGCGCATCGCCGAACCCGACCGGGTCTATAACGAAGAGGAACGCTCTCGCGCGCCCTCGGTTTTCACGGTCCTGCGCGCCCTCGTGGGGCATTTCAAATCGGATGAGGATCACCACCTCGGCCTTTACGGTGGCTTTGGCTATGACCTCGCATTCCAGTTCGAACCGATCGAATTCCACCTCGAACGGCCCGCGGATCAGCGTGATCTCGTGCTTTTTCTAGCTGACGATCTGCTGGTGGCGGATCATTACTCCGCCAGTGCCGTGCGCTATCGCTACGAGTTTTCCGACGGCACGCAGCGCACCGACGGGTTGAGCGGCGGCGGCGAAGAGGTCGCCTTTCAGCGCGGACGCCAGGATGTGCCGCGCGGCGATCACCAGCCCGGCGAATATGCCGAACTCGTTAAGGAGGCCAAGAAAAGCTTCGTGCGCGGCGATCTCTTTGAGGTTGTGCCGGGGCAGGTGTTTTACGAACCCTGCAAGGACAGCCCCTCGGCCATCTTCAAGCGGTTGAAAAAGATTAATCCCGCCCCCTTCGGTTTCATCATGAACCTCGGCGACAGCGAATATCTGGTGGGCGCCAGCCCCGAGATGTTCGTGCGCGTCACCGGGCGGCGGGTCGAAACCTGCCCGATTTCCGGCACCATCAAGCGCGGCGCGGATGCTATCGAGGACAGCGAACAGATCCTCAAGCTCTTGCAATCCAAGAAGGACGAGAGCGAACTGACCATGTGTTCCGACGTCGATCGAAACGACAAGAGCCGGGTGTGTGACCCCGGTTCCGTCCGCGTCATCGGTCGGCGTCAGATCGAGATGTATTCACGCCTGATCCACACCGTCGATCATATCGAGGGGCGGCTGCGCGCCGGGATGGACGCCTTTGACGCCTTTCTCAGCCACGCATGGGCGGTGACGGTGACGGGCGCGCCCAAGCTCTGGGCGATGCGGTTCATCGAAAAGCACGAGAAATCGACGCGTTTCTGGTATGGTGGGGCCATCGGGGCCATCGGCTTTGACGGCGACATGAACACCGGACTGACCCTGCGCACCATCCGGATCAAGGATGGCGTGGCCGAGGTGCGCGCCGGCGCGACCCTGCTTTATGACAGCGACCCCGACGAGGAAGAGGCCGAGACCGAGCTGAAGGCCAGCGCCATGCGCGCCGCCATTCGCGGCGATGTCGCCAGCAATGAGCGGGGCGGCGATGATTGGCGCCTTGCGAAAGGCAAGGGGCGGCGCATTCTGCTGGTCGATCACGAAGACAGCTTTGTGCACACGCTGGCCAATTATTTTCGTCAAACCGGGGCCGAAGTGCTGACGACACGGTCGCCGGTGGATGAAGAGGTCTTTGCCGAATTCCGTCCCGATCTGGTGGTTTTGTCGCCGGGGCCGGGGACACCTGGCGATTTCGATTGCAGCGCGACACTCGACAAGGCGCTTGCGCGCAATTTGCCGGTTTTCGGGGTTTGCCTCGGAATGCAGGCGATTGCCGAACATTTCGGTGCGGATTTGATCCAGCTCGACGTGCCGATGCATGGCAAACCGTCGCGGGTCGATGTGTGCGATCCCGGATTGGTCTTTGACGGATTGCCGGACCAGGTGACCATCGGGCGCTATCATTCCCTGCACACAAAGCCAGAAACCTTGCCGGATGTTTTACGTGTGACGGCGACCACGGCTGATGGCGTCATTATGGGATTGCAACATCGCGATCTGCCGGTTGCGGCTGTGCAATTCCATCCTGAATCGATCATGTCGCTGGGTCAGGACGCGGGCATTCGGATGATCGAAAACGTCGTCAGTCTACTCGTTGCACGGAACACGTCACAATAAAGTCTGTCCTCTGAGGGCGTTATGTCCATATCGAAAATGCCCGGCTTTGTGTCGGGCATTTTTTATATTGGCGTCACGGCAGAAATTCGACTGATACAAATTGAAACTTGCGATTCCGGTAACAGGTATTTAACGAATAGGATTGAAAGTGTGTCTGGTTACGAAAATTCCGCCGCCTGTTTCGCGGCTTTCATCAAAAAGCAAGAGGAACGGATGACGACAGTTAACCTGAATGAGATGTCTCTGGACGAGTTGAAGGCGCTGCGAAAAGACGTCGACGCTGCAATCAAGAACTATGAGAGCCGCAAGAAGAAAGCCGCTCTCGCCGAATTGGAGGCCAAGGCCGCCGAGTTGGGGTTCAACCTGAATGATCTGACCGGAAGCGGCGGACGCTCACGCAAGATCAACCCGCCCAAATTCCGGCACCCCGAGAATCCCGAATTGACGTGGAGCGGGCGCGGACGTCAACCTGATTGGTACAAGGAACAGATCAGCGCCGGTCGCGACCCCGAAGATATGAAGATCGCCAAGTCCTAATTGCGAGGTCCTAATAGCCGTTACCGGGAATGGCAAAGTTGCTCTTGCCTCTCGCTTCACTCCCGGCAACGGCTATTTCGATATGTGTATCATTTGCTGAAACATGCGCGTCGTCTTCCCTCGCGCCTCGGAACGAATGCAATACATTCCGCGCCTTTGGTGGATGGATATAGCGGTGCCGGGGCAATCGATGATGACGTGCCCTGTCGCCAGCGTGCGACTACTCCGTCCAGCGCTGCACTGTCGACCAAAGTCGAAGACCGGTCGCGCAGCCCATGGTAAACCGATCCGCCGCCACACCGCGACCAGACCGCGATTGCCCAAGTTTTGCGCGCACACTTATGGCTCCGGTCGATTTCGCCACCTGGATCGAAATTTTACCATTTGATAAAAAATTTTCCTGTGCCACGCTACTCCGCAGAGATCACAGCCGGAGTTTCCGATGAACATTTCGCCCCGAACGGATGGCATCACCGCAGGCCGCCTGACCGAAGACGAGCTGGCGCAGAACTTTTCCGATCTGCATCCGCCTCTGGATAAGCACGAAGCGCATGTCGCCGCGGACCGGTGTTATTTTTGTCATGACGCGCCCTGCATGACGGCTTGTCCGACCTCCATCGACATCCCGCTGTTCATTCGCCAGATCGCGACGGGCACACCCGAAGCAGCGGCAAAGACGATATTCGACCAGAACATCCTCGGCGGCATGTGCGCCCGTGTCTGTCCGACCGAAACCCTGTGCGAGGAGGTCTGCGTGCGCGAGATCGCCGAGGGCAAGCCGGTCGAAATCGGGCGCCTTCAGCGTTACGCAACGGACCGGCTGATGGCGCAGAACACCCATCCGTTTGAACGCGCTGCACCGACGGGCAAGCGCATCGCGGTGGTGGGCGCGGGGCCGGCGGGTCTGTCCTGCGCGCATCGCCTGGCGATGAAGGGGCATGAGGTTGTCATCCTCGATGCCCGACCCAAGCCCGGCGGGCTCAACGAATATGGCATCGCCTCCTACAAGAGCACCGAGAATTTCGCGCAGGCCGAAGTCGACTGGCTGCTGCGCATCGGCGGCATCACGATCGAGCCCGGCACCGCCCTCGGGCGCGACGTGACGCTGGAGGCCCTGTCATCGCGTTTCGATGCGGTCTTCATCGGCATGGGGCTGAACGGCGTCAACGCGCTCGCCACTCCGGGCGAGGGCCTTGCGAATGCGCGTGATGCGGTGGATTTCATCGCCGATCTGCGTCAGGCGGAGGATCTGCAATCGCAGCCCGTCGGGCGCAACGTCGTGGTGATCGGCGGCGGAATGACAGCGATCGACGCGGCGGTGCAATCCCGACTTCTGGGGGCAGAGACCGTCACCGTTGCCTACCGACGCGGACAGGACCGCATGGCGGCCTCGGTTTATGAACAGCACCTCGCCACAGCCAGCGGCGTGCGCATCCTCGCCAATGTCCAGCCGGTCGCGCTACACGGCAATGACGCACTGGAGGCGGTGGAGTTCGAATACACCCGCGACGTCGACGGTCGCCTGACCGGCACGGGCGAGACCATTCGCGTCCCGGCGGATCAATGTCTGCGCGCCATCGGTCAGACGCTGGCAGGCGCGCCGGAGCCGCTCGACCTTAGCGGGGGCAAGATCGCCGTGACCGGGGCCGGACGCACCAGCCTGCCCGGTGTCTGGGCCGGGGGGGACTGCGCCACGGGGGGCGACGATCTGACTGTAACGGCCGTTGCCGAGGGACGCGACGCCGCCGAAGACATCCACACGACGCTGATGGGAGAAGGCTAATGGCTGATCTGACGACGACATTCCTGGGAATCACGTCACCCAACCCGTTCTGGCTGGCCTCCGCGCCCCCGACGGACAAGGAATACAACGTCCGGCGCGCCTTTGATGCCGGTTGGGGCGGCGTGGTGTGGAAGACGCTCGGTGAGGCGGGGCCACCCGTGGTCAACGTTAACGGCCCGCGTTACGGGGCGATCTGGGGTGCGGACCGGCGGCTGCTGGGGATGAACAACATTGAATTGATCACTGACCGCGATCTGCATACCAACCTCGAGGAGATGACGCGGGTCAAGAGGGACTACCCCGAACACGCGCTCATCGCCTCCATCATGGTGCCCTGCGAAGAGGAGGCCTGGAAATCCATCCTGCCGCTCGTCGAGCAGACCGGCGCCGACGGGATCGAGCTGAACTTTGGCTGCCCCCACGGAATGAGCGAGCGCGGCATGGGCGCGGCTGTCGGTCAAGTGCCGGAGTATATCCAGATGGTCGCGGAGTGGTGCAAGAAGTACTATTCCAAACCCGTTATCGTGAAACTGACCCCGAATATCACCGACATTCGCAAACCGGCGACGGCGGCAAAAATGGGTGGCGCGGATGCGGTGAGCCTGATCAATACGATCAATTCGATCACCCATGTCGATCTTGACCTGATGGCGCCGGAACCGACGATTGACGGCAAGGGCAGCCACGGCGGGTATTGCGGACCGGCGGTGAAACCGATTGCCCTGTCGATGGTCAGCGAAATCGCGCGGAATAACGAAACCCGCGGCTTGCCGATTTCGGGTATTGGCGGGATCACCACCTGGCGCGATGCGGCGGAATTCATGGCTTTAGGCTGTGGAAATGTGCAGGTTTGCACGGCGGCGATGACCTATGGTTTCAAGGTCGTGCAGGAAATGATCTCGGGCCTGTCGCAATGGATGGATGAAAAAGGCTATCGCTCGACCGAAGATTTCATCGGCATGGCGGTGCCCAATGTCACGGATTGGCAGCACCTCAATCTCAATTACGTCACCAAGGCACGGATCGACCAGGACGCCTGCATCGGTTGTGGTCGCTGTTATGCCGCCTGCGAGGATACCTCGCATCAGGCCATCGCAATGAGTGCAGAGCGGGAGTTCACGGTGATCGACGAGGAATGCGTCGCCTGCAATCTCTGCGTCAATGTCTGCCCGGTGGAGGAATGCATCACCATGGTCGAACTCGACAAGGGCAGCATTGATCCGCGCACCGGCGAAACGGTCCGCGACTATGCTAACTGGACGACGCATCCCAATAACCCCGCCGCGGTTCCGGCGGCGGAATAGGGCGCGCGACTCCGGGCTTCATCTCGTTAAAAATACTCACGGCGCGACCCCACCGGTCACGCCGCATGCGCCCCGCTTGCGCGGCGGTGTCACACCGACAACATCCGGGTGAACATCGTCACCAGATAGGCTTCGGCCTCGGGGAAGGGGTCGTCGACCTCCGGACCCAGCACCGCGCGGACCTGCACGTCGAAATCCGCGTAATGCTGGGTCAGCGACCAGATCGAGAACAGCAGGTGATGCGGATCCGAGGCGCGCAGCCGTCCCGCATGCATCCACTCGGCGATCACGCGCGCCTTGTCGTCGACCAGCGGTTTCAGCTCTGTCGACAGGGCGGGGCCGATACGCTCGGCGCCTTGCAGGATCTCATTGGCGAATAGACGGCTTTCACGCGGCATGTCGCGGCTCATCGCCAGTTTGCGCCGCACATAGGTGAGGATTTCCGAAAGGGGATCCCCTGTGTGATCAAGTTCGCGCAGCGGGTCGAGCCAGGTATCCATCAGCTGGTTCAGAAGATGGGTATGGATCGCCTCCTTGCTGGGAAAATAATAGAGCAGGTTCGGCTTGGAAAGCTCCGCCGCCCGCGCAATCTGGTCCACTGTGGTGCCGCGATAGCCATGGGTCGAGAAGACGTCGAGCGCGGCCTCGCAGATCACGGCGATTTTGGTGCGTTGGATACGGGTCTGCCCCATGACATTGTCTTTCAAACCCGGTCCCCCGATCGAAAAATTCTGGTTTTGTTTCAATGTTTCGCAGTTTTCCCCTTTAGTCCAGAGATGTGCAAAAATTGGACGATATGCCGGGCGAAGAGGGGGGCGGGGTGTGAAATTCTTGACTGGGTACAGGCCTCTGCTAGCGTGTCCTTTGACCGGTTGGTCAAAAGGTTGGCGGGCAGGAGGCTCAAATGGCGGCAGCGGGCGAAAACTTCCGAATCAACGGCGACCGATTGTGGGACAGCCTGATGGAGATGGCCACCATCGGACCGGGGGTCGCGGGGGGCAACAACCGCCAGACCCTGACGGACGAGGACGCCGAGGGTCGCGCGCTGTTCCAGTCGTGGTGCGAGGCGGCGGGTTGCGAAATGGGCCTCGATTCCATGGGCAATATGTTCGCGCTGCGTCCCGGTACTGATCCCGATGCGCTGCCGGTCTATGTCGGCTCGCACCTCGATACGCAACCGACGGGCGGCAAATATGACGGCGTCCTGGGCGTGCTCGGCGCGTTGGAAATTGTGCGCACCCTCAATGACCTCGACGTGAAGACCCGCCATCCGATTGTCGTGACCAACTGGACGAACGAGGAGGGCACGCGCTACGCCCCCGCGATGCTGGCCTCCGGCGTCTTTGCCGGCGTCCACGACGAAGCTTGGGCCAAGGCGCGCGAGGATGCCAAGGGCCTCGCCTTTGGCGCAGAGTTGAAGCGCATCGGTTGGGAGGGCGCAGAGCCGGTCGGACAACGCAAGATGCATGCCTTCTTCGAGTTGCACATCGAACAGGGTCCGATCCTCGAAGCCGAGGGCAAGGACATCGGCATCGTCACCCACGGGCAGGGGCTCGCCTGGATCGAGGTGACGATTACGGGACGTGACGCGCATACAGGCTCAACCCCGATGCCACTGCGCAAGAACGCCGGCCTCGGCATGGCGGCGGTCCTGCAACTGGTCGATGAGATCGCGCTGAGCCATGCGCCCCATGCTGTCGGCGCCGCCGGGCATATCGACGTCTATCCCAATTCGCGCAATGTGATCCCCGGCAAGGTCGTTTTCACGGTCGATTTCCGCTCGCCCGACCTTTCGGTGATCGAGGATATGGAAGCCCGGTTGAAATCCGGGGCGCAGGCGATTTGCGACGACATGGGGCTAGAGGTGTCGTTCGAGAAGGTCGGCGGCTTTGACCCGGTGGAGTTCGACGCGGGCTGCGTCGGCGCCCTGCGCGACGCCGCCGACCGGCTGGGCTATGCGTATCGCGACATCATTTCGGGGGCAGGCCACGATGCCTGCTGGATCAATCGCGTCGCCCCGACGGCCATGGTGATGTGCCCCTGCGTTGACGGGCTGAGCCATAACGAGGCCGAAGAGATCTCCAAGGACTGGGCCATCGCCGGAACGGATGTTCTGCTGCACGCGGTGGTCGAGACGGCGGAGGTCGTGGAGTGAGCGCGAGCCTTAACCTTTTCTGGGGGACGGACCCGGCCATTTCACCAATGGTTCACGCGGCATCTGAGGTGGAGGAGGCGGTGGCGGCGCCTGATCTTTATCTGCCATGAAAATAGCTCCAGACTACTACATATCTGAATATACCAAAAGTGATGCCATGAAGGAAGCCCTCCGGCAGACTGAGATGAAACTGGTCGCTCAACTATCGATCGCTACTTCATCGGATCAGCGTGCATATGCATTTTGCGCAGTCGTGATAGTGCTGGCGGCTCTGGTGCTCGATTCCTCTGCGAGGGTGACTACGCAATATGTCCAGCTTCTAATATTACTACACTTCTTCGCAGCGGGAGTTCTGGCGGCTTACTCAGCTCGCCCCACTCGGTTCTTTGATAGCGGAGGGACGAGCGCGGCTTTCGAAAACTATCTCGGTGACGGCCGGGAAGGTTACGTGCTTTCTGCGCTAATCGAGCGAAATGATGAACTGATCAAGCGAAACGACAGAGCTATAAAGCGGGCGTCTCGGCAATTTCTTCTCGCGTTGTTGTTTGGAGGTACTGGTTTGATCCTCGCCCTTGGCGATCCACTCGCCAACGTACAGGGTGAACTAATAGGAGTGTTCAAATGAGCAAAGTCATCAAGGGCGGCACGGTCGTCACCGCGGATCGCCAGATCAAGGCCGATGTCCTGATCGAAGGCGATGTGATCGCGGAAATCGGCGAAGGTCTGAGGGGCGACGAGGTCATCGACGCCTCGGATGCCTATGTGATCCCCGGCGGCATCGACCCGCATACCCATCTGGAGATGCCCTTCATGGGCACGACGGCGGCCGAAACCTTTGAAACGGGCACATGGGCCGCAGCCTGCGGCGGCACCACGATGCTGATCGATTTCTGTCTGCCGGGCGAGGACGGCTCGATCAAGAACGCGATCCAGGAATGGCACCGGAAATCGGCGCCGCAGATCTGCTCTGACATCGGGTATCACATGGCGGTCACCGGCTGGAATCAGAGTATTTTTGACGAGATGAAGGACGCGGTCGATGCGGGGGTCAATTCGTTCAAGCACTTCATGGCCTACAAGGGCGCCTTGATGGTGGAAGATGACGAGATGTTCGCCTCGTTCTCGCGTTGCCGCGAGTTGGGCGCGCTGCCGATGGTGCATGCGGAAAACGGCGATCTGGTCGACCTGATGCAAAAGAAATTCCTCGCCGAAGGTAAGACCGGGCCGGAATGGCACGCGCGCTCGCGCCCCCCCGAGTTCGAGGGGGAGGCCGCCAACCGCGCCATTACCATTGCCGATGCCGCTGGCGTGCCGCTCTATATCGTGCATGTCAGTTGCGAGCAGGCGCATGAGGCGATCCGGCGCGCGCGCCAGAAGGGGATGCGCGTCTATGGAGAGCCGCTGGCGCAGTTCCTCACGCTGGATGATAACGAATACCTCTCCGATGACTGGCTGCACTCGGCACGGCGCGTGATGTCGCCGCCGTTTCGCGGGCGCGAGCATCAGGACGGCCTATGGGCGGGGCTCCAGTCCGGCTCGCTTCAGGTGGTGGCAACGGATCACGCGGCCTTTTCGTCGGAGCAAAAGAAGATGGGCGTGGAGGACTTCACCAAGATTCCCAATGGCACCAACGGGTTGGAAGAGCGGCTCGCCGTGCTCTGGACCCTCGGGGTCGAGACGGGTCGCCTGACGCCCGAGGAATTCGTCGCCGTGACCTCGACCAACATCGCCAAGATCCTCAACATGTATCCCAAGAAGGGCGGCATCCTGCCCGGCGCCGATGCGGATGTGGTGGTCTGGGACCCCTCGATCAAGAAGACGATTTCGGCGTCCAACCACCACTCGATCCTCGATTACAACGTCTTCGAGGGCTACGAGGTCACCGCCCAGCCGCGCTACACGCTCAGCCGGGGCGAGGTGATCTGGGCCTGGGGGCAGAATTCTCAGCCCCAGCCCGGTCGCGGTCGGTTTGTTCCGCGCAAACCCTTCGCCTCGGCCCATAAGGCGCTGAGCAAGTGGAAAGAGCTGAACTCCCCCCGGTCCGTTGTGCGCGATCCGATGAACATTCCGGCGGGGATCTAGTGACGTTGCCAAGAAGTGAAGAACCCGTGGTCTCGGCCAAGGGGCTGGACCTCACGTTCCAGACCAACGATGGCCCTGTGCATGCGCTCAAGGGCGTTGATCTCGACATCGAAAAGGGGGAATTCGTCAGTTTTATCGGGCCTTCGGGCTGTGGCAAGACGACATTCCTGCGTTGCATCGCCGCTCTTGAACAGCCGACGGGGGGCACGCTCAGCGTCAACGGGATGACCCCCGAAGCCGCCCGACAGGCGCGCGCCTATGGTTACGTATTTCAGGCGGCGGGGCTTTACCCATGGCGCACGATTGCCGCGAACATTCGTCTGCCGCTGGAAATCATGGGATTTTCCCGGGCAGAGCAGACAGAGCGTGTGGCGCGTGTTCTCGACCTTGTCGATCTGGCAGGCTTCGGTGGAAAGTTTCCGTGGCAATTGTCGGGCGGCATGCAGCAGCGCGCCTCCATCGCGCGCGCGCTGTCGTTCGATGCGGATATTCTGCTGATGGACGAACCTTTCGGCGCCTTGGACGAGATCGTGCGCGATCACCTCAACGAAGAGCTGTTGAAGCTGTGGTCGCGGACCGGCAAGACCATCGGTTTTGTCACCCATTCCATTCCCGAGGCGGTTTATCTTTCGACCAAGATCGTGGTGATGTCGCCGCGTCCTGGTCGGATCACGGACATCATCGACAGTCCGCTTCCTCGCGAGCGGCCGCTCGATATCCGCGATTCTGCAGATTTCCTCGCCATCGCGCATCGCGTGCGTGACGGTTTGCGGGCGGGGCATGCCTATGACTGAGGCCGCCACCCTGACCACGTACGGGCCGCTTTTCATCAGCGCTGCGGCCCGGTGCCCGACCGTTGCCGGCCGAACCCCGGTGCCGCCCCGTACTGAGGGTGGGATCACGGGAGGTCCCTTCACCTTTCGCGGTCATCGGCTCGCCAGCCTGTACCGCGCCACCAGGTCACCACGAAATCCTTTCATCTTTCCTAAAATACGCCCGTCGCGCCGGTCGGATCCGAAAAAATTCGCGTATTTGGCGAAAGATGAAACGGGGGACGCCCGATGAGCCGCGCGATCCTGCCCGTGTTGAGCGTCGTCGCGGTGATCGTGGCGATCTGGTACGCGGCATGCGTTCCGATGAATATTCACAGCGCTGTGACGATAGCGGAACGCGCAGGCATCGCCGTCACGCCGGAGGGCGCGCGAGAGCGGCGGCAGGTCGGGGCCTTTGCCCTCGCTGCGCAAAATCCGCAGGTCTGGGGCACGACGTTTCAGCAGGACAAGCCGCGCCTGCCGGCCCCGCATCAGGTCGTGGTCGAATTGTGGGAGACGACCGCGCTGAAAAACGTCACCTCAAAGCGCAGTCTGGTGTTTCATGGCTGGATCACGCTGTCCGCGACGCTGGTCGGGTTCGCGATCGGGTCGGTCGCGGGGATCGTGCTGGCGATCGGGATCGTGCATTCGCGCGCCATGGATATGAGCGTCATGCCATGGGCGATAGCCAGCCAGACCATACCCATTCTGGCGATCGCGCCGATGATCATCGTGGTGCTGAATTCCATCGGGGTGCAGGGTCTGATCCCCAAGGCGGTGATCTCGGCCTATCTGTCATTCTTTCCGGTGGTCGTGGGGATGGTCAAGGGTCTGCGGGCGCCCTCGGGCATGGACCTTGATCAGATGCAGACGTGGTCGGCGACGCGGACACAGACCTTCTTCAAGCTACGGTTGCCGTCTTCGGTGCCCTATCTCTTTGCTTCGCTCAAGATCGGGATCGCAGCGTCGCTGGTCGGGGCGATTGTCGGTGAGCTGCCGACCGGGGCGGTGCGGGGTCTGGGCGCGCGGTTGCTGACGGGCAGTTACTACGGGCAGACCATCCAGATCTGGTCGGCGCTTTTCGCGACGGCGATACTGGCCGCCTTGCTGGTCGCCATCGTCGCGGGGGTCGAGAAGCTGACCCTGCGGCGCATGGGGGTGCGGACATGATGGGGCTCGTGGTGCTGGCTCTTGCGCTCTGGTTGGGCGCATGGTGGCTGAACGTGCGGATCGCCAATGGACCGCGCGCCGAGGGGCAGGGCGCCCGGCTGGCGGTGCCGGTGATCTTTGGCCTTACGCTGCTAATCATGTGGGAGCTGATCGTGCGCGGCTTGCAGGTGCCCGGCGTCATTCTGCCCCCGCCGAGTGCAATTGCCGCGCGCTTTGCCGCTAGCACGTCGATCCTCTGGGCCGATTTCGTCCAAACCGTCGTGAAGGGCGCGCTGTCGGGCTATGTGATCGGCTGCCTCGCGGCGTTCGGAACGGCCATTCTGGTCGATCGCAGCGATTTTCTGCGGCGCGGGCTGATGCCTGTGGGGTCCTTCGTCGCGGCGCTGCCGATTGTGGGCACCGCGCCGATCCTCGTGATGTGGTACGGATTTGACTGGCAGTCCAAGGCGGCGGTCGTCGTGGTCATGGTGTTCTTTCCCATGTTGGTGAACATCACTGCCGGATTGCAGGAAACCACCCAGATGCAGCGTGACCAGATGCAGACCTGGGCGGCGGGCTATTGGCGGGGGCTGTGGAAGCTGCGGCTGCCTGCTGCGATGCCGTTTATCTTTAACGGGCTGAAAATTTCATCGACCTTGGCGCTGATCGGGGCCATCGTGGCAGAGTTCTTCGGTTCTCCCATTGTCGGGATGGGCTTTCGCATATCAACATCCGTGGGACAGCTGGCGCTGGATATGGTCTGGGCGGAAATCGTCGTCGCCGCCATCGCCGGGTCTGCCTTTTACGGTGTCGTGGCCTTTATCGAACGCAAGGTCACGTTCTGGCACCCCTCGCAACGAGGGTTATAACAGGGAGCAATACTCATGAAGTCATTCCTTTCAGCGGCCGCGCTGGCCTCTCTCACCATGACCGGGACGGCCTGGGGCGAAAGCCACATGGACAACAAGGTCGCCCTGCAGCTCAAGTGGGTCACGCAGGCCCAGTTCGCCGGGTATTACGTGGCCCAGGACAAGGGCTTTTACGACGAGGCCGGGCTGGACGTGACCATTCTGCCGGGTGGCCCCGATGTTGCGCCGGCGCAGGTGCTCGCCGGGGGTGGCGCGGATGTGATGGTGGACTGGATGCCCTCGGCGCTGTCGGTGCGCGAAAAGGGTCTGCCGGTGGTCAATATCGCCCAGCCCTACAAGACGTCCGGCCTGATGCTGGTCTGCTGGAAGGACACCGGGATCACGGGCCCTGAGGATTTCAGGGGCAAGACCATCGGGGTCTGGTTCTTTGGCAACGAATATCCCTTTTTGTCCTGGATGAGCCAGGCGGGCATTCCGACTGAGGGCGGAGATGACGGGATTACCGTGCTGAAGCAGGGCTTCAACGTCGATCCGCTGATCCAACGACAGGCCGATTGCATTTCGACCATGACCTACAATGAATTCGGACAGGTGCTGGACGCGGGCATCGGCGAAGAGGAGCTGGTGACCTTCAAGTACGAGGATCAGGGCGTCGCGACGCTGGAAGACGGGCTTTACGTGCTGGAAGAGAAGCTCGAGGACCCGGCCTTCAAGGAGAAGATGGTCAAGTTCGTCGCGGCCTCCATGCAGGGCTGGAAATACGCCGAGGAGAACCCGGACGAGGCGGCCGAGATCGTGCTGGACTACGATGAGACCGGCGCCCAGACCGAAGCGCATCAGAAATACATGATGGGCGAGGTGGCAAAGCTGACCGCGGGATCGAACGGTGCACTGGACCCGGGCGATTACGAGCGCACGGTGGAGACATTGCTGGCCGGGGGGTCCGACCCGGTGATCACCAAGCAGCCCGAAGGTGCCTATACGCTGGAGATCACGGACGAAGCGCTGAAGTAATATCGCGACGCTTCCGGCGGGCGTATTTATGCGAAGGTGAACCCCGGCTGTCGTGAGATGGCCGGGGTTTTGTCGTTCTGGTTATTCGCGGGAAATGCGTGTTATTTGGTGTAAAGGCAGGGTGATCCACAGGTTTGTGCATTGTTTTTACAAAAATCGCGCCTTATCGCGCTTGTGAAGAATGTCCAGGATCGTCACACTGAGCCCAAGAGGTTGAATCCCTGAACAGGCACCCCAAATTCAACATGACAGAAAAGGAAGACCCGTGCGCCGCCACATCCAGGGGCCGGGGGTTTTGCCCAATATAAGGAAAGAGCATGCAAGAGCCTCTCAACCCGTCCTATCCCGTCCTGCCGCTGCGCGACATCGTGGTTTTCCCCCATATGGTCGTGCCGCTCTTTGTGGGTCGCGACAAATCGGTCAAGGCGCTGGAGGAAGTGATGGCGGAGGACAAGCAGATCCTGCTGTCCAGCCAGGTCGACCCCGCCGACGATGATCCCGACGCCGAAGGTATCTATGATGCCGGCGTTCTGGCCAATGTCTTGCAACTGCTGAAACTGCCCGACGGCACCGTCAAGGTGCTGGTGGAGGGCACGTCACGCGTGCAGATCCTGGAATTTCTCGACAACCCGAATTTCTTTGAGGCCCGTGCGGAGTACCTCAACGAGGTGCCGGGTGACAGCGAGACGACCGAGGCGCTGTTGCGCACCGTCGGGCAGGAGTTCGAGCGCTACGCCAAGGTCAAGAAGAACATCCCCGAAGAGGCGCTGAGCGCCGTCTCCGGCGCCATCGAGCCGGCCAAGCTGGCCGATCTGGTCGCCGGGCATCTCGGCATCGAGGTTGAGCAGAAGCAGGAGCTTCTGGAGACGCTCTCGGTCAGCGAGCGGCTGGAGAAGGTCTATGGCCTGATGCAGGGCGAAATGTCCGTTCTGCAAGTCGAGAAGAAGATCAAGACCCGTGTGAAATCGCAGATGGAGCGGACGCAGCGCGAGTATTACCTCAACGAACAGATGAAGGCGATCCAGAAGGAGCTGGGCGACGGTGAAGAGGGCGAGGGCGAAATCGCCGAGCTGGAATCCCGCATCGCCGAGACCAAGCTGTCCAAGGAAGCGCGCGAAAAGGCCGACGCGGAGCTGAAGAAGCTCAAGAACATGTCGCCCATGTCCGCCGAGGCGACGGTCGTGCGCAACTACCTCGACTGGATGCTGTCGATCCCATGGGGTGTGAAAAGCCGCGTGAAGAAGAACCTGCACGGCGCGGAAGAGGTGCTGGACACCGACCACTTTGGCCTTGAGAAGGTCAAGGAGCGGATCGTCGAATATCTCGCCGTGCAACAGCGCAGCAAGAAGCTGAAAGGCCCGATCCTGTGCCTTGTCGGCCCTCCGGGTGTGGGCAAGACCTCGCTCGGGAAATCGGTGGCCAAGGCGACGGGGCGCGAGTTCATCCGCATCTCTCTCGGCGGCGTGCGCGACGAGAGCGAGATCCGTGGCCACCGGCGGACCTACATCGGGTCCATGCCCGGCAAGATCATCCAGGCGCTGAAAAAGGCCAAGACGACGAACCCGCTGATCCTGCTCGATGAAATCGACAAGATGGGTCAGGATTTCCGGGGGGATCCGGCCTCGGCCATGCTGGAGGTTCTCGACCCCGAGCAGAACGGCACCTTTGTCGATCACTATCTCGAGGTCGAATATGACCTCTCCAACGTGATGTTCCTGACGACGGCGAACTCCTACAACATGCCGAGCCCCTTGCTGGACCGGATGGAGATCATCACCCTCGCGGGCTACACCGAGGACGAGAAGCTGGAGATCGCCAAGCGTCACCTCCTGCCCAAGCAGGTCAAGAACCACGGGCTGCGCAAGGGGGAGTTCCAGATTTCGGACGACGCCATGCAGGAGATGATCCGCCGCTACACCCGCGAAGCCGGGGTGCGGAGCCTTGAGCGCGAGCTGGGCAAGATCGCCCGGAAAGCCGTGACCAAGATCATCAAGGGCGAGGTCGAAAGCGTCGATGTGACGGCCGAGAACCTGGATGATTTCCTCGGGGTGAAGAAGTTCCGCTTTGGTCTCGCCGAGAAGGAGGATCAGATCGGGGTCGTGACCGGCCTTGCCTGGACCTCTGTCGGGGGTGATCTCTTGCAGATCGAGGCGCTGCGCCTGCCGGGCAAGGGTCGGATGAAGACCACCGGCAAGCTGGGCGACGTTATGAAGGAATCGATCGATGCGGCCTCGTCCTACGTTCGCTCGGTCGCGCCCGAGATCGGGGTGAAACCGCCGCGCTTTGACCGGATGGATATTCACGTCCACGTACCGGACGGTGCGACGCCCAAGGACGGGCCGTCCGCCGGTCTCGCCATGGTGACGGCCATCGTGTCGGTGCTGACGCAGATCCCCGTGCGCAAGGACATCGCCATGACCGGTGAGGTCACGTTGCGCGGCAATGCGTCGGCTATCGGTGGGTTGAAGGAAAAGCTTCTCGCGGCTCTTCGTGGCGGCATCAAGACGGTGCTGATCCCCGAGGAGAACGAGAAGGACCTCGCCGAGATTCCCGACAACGTGAAAGAGGGGCTGGAGATCATTCCCGTCACCCATGTGCGCGATGTGCTGAACCTGGCCTTGGTGCGTCAGCCCGAGGCCGTCGAGTGGGATGAGGAGGCCGAAGAGGCCGCCGCCGCCGCCCGGGCCGTCGCTGCAGCGGATGCTGCCGCTGGCATGGGTCGTCCGGCGCATTGATGTTGGCTGGGCTCGAATAGGGTCCCGGACAAGGGTACAGACCGGCGTGTCCTTTATGGGCGCGCCGGTTTTGTTTGCCGGGTGGGGCGATGTGGTGTTGTGATTTTGCTTAAGATTGGCCGGATCCGGCGGGGTATCGGAACGGTCGGTATTCCTATGTGATGACGGTGACGGTTTCCCTAAGGCGTTGGCTCTGCGGTCAAACAGAAGGTAGGCGTGACATCCATAACCGGGCCGATACGCATCGTCCGGGGTGGTCCCGAAAAGCGCCGCGCATGGGGTTGCGAAGAGCGGCGAGGGCGGCTAAAGAATCGCCCTACGGGTGATTAGCTCAGTGGTAGAGCGCTTCGTTCACATCGAAGATGTCAGGGGTTCAAATCCCTTATCACCCACCAAAGCCTTTCGCGAAGCGAAAGGCGTCGGCCGAAAGAGTTTGCAAAGCAAACGCGCAGGCCAACCCGATCTCTCCCCAATCACCCAGCCACTCAGCAAGAGCCTGCCAACGCCCCATCCTGACGAGATGACGCTGCATTTCGGGGCAGCTATACCCTCGTGAACCCATGCGGGCCGGTGCGATCGCGGCGAGGGATTGCCTTCCGCGGCGGGGTCTGGAACGCTTGGGAAACTCTTGGGGATTTATGCGCGAATTCGATGCTACTTTCCGCGCCCGGTTGCTGACGCTGATCGGGCAGATTTACCCGGATCATGATGCCGGGGACCTGGCCGTCCGGATTGAACAAACCTTCTGGCCCGAAGGCACAACCCATCGGCGACGCGGGCGCATGCCCGGTAATCGGCACTGGTCCGAGCGGGATGCCCTGATCATCACCTATGGCAACTCCATCGTCGACGGTCAGCACAAGCCCTTGGACTTGCTGCGCGATTTTCTGCATCGTCAAATGTCTGGCGTGGTGAACGGCGTGCATATCCTGCCGTTCTTTCCCTATACCTCGGATGATGGGTTCGCGGTGACGGATTACAGGGCGGTCAATCCCGCCCTCGGGGATTGGACGGACATTCAGCGTATCGGGTCGGAGTTTCTGCTGATGTCGGATCTGGTGCTGAACCACGTCTCCTCGCAATCCCATTGGTTTCATGAATATCGTCAGGGCCACGCCCCCTATGACGCGTTTTTCTTTGAGGCCTCGCCCGAGGACGACCTCTCGTTGGTGGTGCGTCCGCGCGCGCACCCGCTCTTGCGCAAGGTCGAGACGGCGCGCGGTACACGGCATGTCTGGTGCACCTTCAGTCACGACCAGATCGACCTCGACTTTTCCAACCCCGATGTCCTGTTGGAGTTCATCGCCATCACGCGATTGCACATCGACAGCGGCGTGCGGATCCTGCGGCTGGATGCGGTGGCCTTCATCTGGAAGGAGGTCGGCACCCGGTCCATTCACATGCCCGAGACCCATGCCATCGTGCGTCTGCTGCGGCTATTGGCCGATTTCGCGACCGAACCGATCATTCTTCTGACTGAAACCAATGTGCCCAATCAGGAAAACCTCAGCTATTTCGGCAATCGGAACGAGGCGCATGCGGTCTACAATTTTACCCTGCCACCGCTGGTCCTGCATGCGATGATGGCGGGAACAGCTCGCAACCTCGTGCGCTGGCAGGGCAGCATGCCGCCGGCGCAACTGGGCTGCGCTTATCTCAACTTCACGGCCAGCCACGACGGGATCGGAATGCGCCCGGCCGAGGGGATCCTGACCGCCGACGACACGGCGCGCGTGATCGAGACGATGCGCGACTTTGGCGGGCTGGTGTCGATGCGCGCCTTGCCCGACGGAGGTCAGTCCGCTTATGAGCTGAACATCACTTGGTTCGAGGCGATGAAGGGCACGTTCGAAGGGCCCGACGAGTGGCAGATCGCGCGTTTTATCGCCTCGCAAACCCTGATGATGGCGCTGGAGGGGATCCCGGCCTTTTACATCCAGTCGCTGCTGGCTTGTGCAAACGACCGCGAAGGCGTGGAAAAATCCGGGCATAACCGCGCGATTAACCGTCACAGGTGGGATTACGGTGATCTTCAGACGCTGCTCGATGACCCGGAGTCGCCGCAACATATCGTCATGCAGGCGATGAAGGAGCGGATTGATGTTCGGCGGCGCCAGCGCGCCTTTCACCCCAATGCGACGCAATTCACGTTACGGTTGGATCACCGCATCTTTGGGTTGTGGCGGCAGAGTCTGGATCGGGACCAGTCGATTTTTGCCCTGCACAACGTCTCGTCCGACACGGTGATGGTTGATCCTTACGCGATCAATTTGATTGAGGGCGAGAATTGGGTCGATCTGCTGACGGGGGCCGGGGTCGAAGCCTCTGCGGGTGAGATTTCCTTTGCCCCTTACCAGTGTCGCTGGATCACCAATCGCGGGTGAGGTGACTGGGTCGGGGGGCACGCGACACCGGGGGGGCCGCTCAGGTGAATTCCTTCAGATCCGCGGCCACCGCTTTCAGCATGTCGGTCATCAAGCCGGGGTCGGCGGAATGCACGCGGTTCCAGGTCGGGATGAAGGGCGTCTCAGACGGGTTGTCGAGAAAGACCCGCCCGGCCTCCATGATGTTCTCGGCAAAAAGCTCGGCGGTGCGTTCCTCGGTATGGCGGTCGACGGTCAGCCCGTTCATGCGGGCGTCGTTGTAATAGGCTTCCAACAGGTCGAGCGCGGAGCGGTAGTAGGTCGCCTTGAGCGTGCGGAAGACCTCTTCGTTGAACACCGTTCCGTCGGCGGCGAGCTTGCGGAACACCGCCTTGCAGATGTCGATGGACATGCGCGAGAGGCCAGTGGATTTGTCCTCTTCGCTGAGATCCTGATGCTTGTGATCGTAGTGATCCGCGATTTCGACCTGGCAGACGGCCTTGGGCGCGAGATTGCGCCAGGCTTCGGATAGCACGCCAATTTCCAACCCCCAGTCCGACGGGATGCGCAGATCGGCCAGAATGGACGTTCTCATCGCGAATTCGCCCGAGAGAGCGTAGCGGAAGGCGCGCAGGAAATCGATGTAGTCGCGGTCTCCGATCACTCGTTTCAGGGCGAT
Source organism: Pseudooceanicola sp. (assembly GCA_002709085.1). GTDB lineage: Bacteria > Pseudomonadota > Alphaproteobacteria > Rhodobacterales > Rhodobacteraceae > Pseudooceanicola. The sequence continues at coordinate 54,166 of PAPR01000062.1, forward strand.
CAACAGGGGCGAGACCAGCATTCGCGACACACGCCCGTTGATTTTTTCCTGACCGACACGGGCGTAGTAACCCTTGGCCACCTGATAGGGAAAGTTCGGATTGACCACCGGGTAGACCAGGCGCGCCAGCATGTCCCGGTCATAGGTGGTGATGTCACAATCATGGATCGCCACGACCTCGCTATCCGCGCAGGCCAGCAGGAAGCCGATGCAGCCCCAGACGTTCTTGCCCTTGCCCGGCTCAGAGGGCGCGAGACCGAGGGTGGTCAGCCGCGCTTCGATTGCCTTCATCCGAGGGCTCTCGTTCCAGATCACCACGTGGTTCTGTGGCAGAACGGAAAAGAAGTCGCGGGCGTGGCGGTATTGGTCCTCGTCCGCGCGGTCCAACCCGATGACGATGCGATGCAGATATGGGACCTTGGCCAATTCGGTCAGGATGTTGGGCAGGGCGTCGCCCTCCAGCTCGGAATAGAGCGAGGGCAGGATCAGGCTGATCTTGCGGTTGGCGGAATAGCTGACCAGCTCGCTCGTCAGGTCTTCTGTCGTGCGGGTGCGCAGATTGTGCAGCGTCGCGATATTGCCGTTCTGATGAAAATCCGCCACGGCGCTCTCCTGTTTTAGTCGGCCTGATGAGGTTTGGCCTGTTGGATATCTTGCAGATCTGAAATTAGCTGCAGGATGCATTCATTCCAACCTCTTGGTCCCGCTTTTTCGCTGCGGCGGAGCCGTCCGTCATCTTCTGCTGCAAGGGCAGGCAGTGGCGGGACCGAAGGATTGGCGATGAGAAAGCCGTAACGCGCCGCGTTCAGCATTTCGACGTCGTTCGGCGCATCCCCGAGGGCGACCGAGAAGGGCGCGTCGAACCGGCGGCGTAAGGTCTCCATCCGGTCGGCCTTGGTGCCGCCGAAGGAGAGGGTCAGGAACCGCCCGCCGCGCCGCGCAGTGACACCGTTTTCGGCCAATGCAGCGACAAATTTTTGCAGGGTCTCGGGAGGGGCGGTACTAAGGCCGGGTTCGGAAAAGGCGCGGCGTCGGGCGAGGGTCGCGCGCTCGGCCGTCAGGCCGGTGATCTCGGCCACTTCGGCGTCGCTCATGTCGCCAAATCCGCGAAATGTTTCCCGCAGCTCCGCGGGCAGGCTGTCGATCGTATCGCGCAACCGGCCGTAGGGCCCGGTCAGATCAGCGGGATCCGCACCCGGCTCCAGCACGCCGGCGCCGTTCTCGACTATGGCGGGGGTGAGGTGCAGGCCCATCTCGGCCCGGATCGGCGCGATCTCTGCCGCCGTCTTTGACGAAGAGAGCACCACCGGCACCCCAAGCGCGCGCAACCGGGCCAGGGCGGGCAGGGCTGCGGACCAGCTATAATCATGATGATCCAGCAGGGTGCCATCGAGATCGGTAAAAACAATAAACGGCGGAGGTGTCATATCGCTCTTGCAGGGGGGAGGCGGCATTTGCTATTGCCACCGGCACGGGTGATTAGCTCAGTTGGTAGAGCGCTTCGTTTACACCGAAGATGTCGGGGGTTCGAGTCCCTCATCACCCACCAAAGGCTTTCGCGAATGCGAAAGCCGTCCGCCGAAAGAGTTTGCACAGCAAACGCGCAGGTGTCCCCCGGCAAATCCTGCATCACAACAACCGTGGTTACTCAAGCCGTCCGCCAAGATAACCTCCTCGCCAACCGCTTCAGCGACTTTAGGCCTACCCTCATCACCGACCCTTTTCAGTTTCCTAAGCCGCCCGCTGCACCACCCCCAACCGACATTTCCACCCCGACACGCGAAAACCCAGCAAAACCCGCTTGACGCGCGCGGGCGCAAACCCTAGTACCACCGCCACGGCAGCTGCGCGGTTGTAGCTCAGTTGGTTAGAGTACCGGCCTGTCACGCCGGGGGGCGCGGGTTCGAGCCCCGTCAACCGCGCCACTGTCGTTGTCCAAAGCGCCCTCAGGGGCGCTTTTGTCATTTGTGGGGGCAGGGGCGTCGGGGAACGGACGAGGGGTCTTTCGACCACAGGTGCAGGGGGCGGGGAATTCGCGCTTGACGGGTCGGGGGGCATGGCATATTCCGCCCCTCACGCGCGGTTGTAGCTCAGCTGGTTAGAGTACCGGCCTGTCACGCCGGGGGTCGCGGGTTCGAGCCCCGTCAACCGCGCCACTTTCCCCTATCACTCCCCCTCGCATCCAGCTCTCTTTGCCGCCTCACTCTGCCAGGGCATCGAGGATACGCGCCCAACTGCGGATCCCCTTATGGAATGAGGTCATGTCGTATTTCTCGTTCGGCGAATGGATCTGGTCGTCGTCCTTGCCGAAACCGATCAGCATGGCATCGGTGTCGAGGATGGTCTTGAAATGCCCCGCGATCGGGATGGACCCACCACAACCGACATAGGCCGCCGGTTCGGGCCACTCATCCGACAGCGCGTGGCGTGCAGCTTCGAATGCCGGGTGGTCAATCTCCATCTGACTGGCGCGGCTGGCGCCGTGGGGGTGGAAATCGACGCTGCAATCGGGGGGGAGCTGCGATTGCACGTAGGCGCGGAAGCTCTCGCGGATGGCCTGCGGATCTTGCTGCCCGACCAGCCGGAACGAAATCTTGGCCGAGGCCTTGGCCGGAAGCACGGTCTTGAACCCGTCGCCGGTGTAGCCCCCCTGGATGCCGTTGACCTCACAGGTGGGTCGCGACCATATCATCTCCAGCGGCGTGCGGTCCTGTTCCCCGGCGGGGGTCGACAGCCCCACCTCACCGAGAAAGGAGCCGTGGTCGAACCCCAGCCCCTGCCATTGCGCGCGGATCTCGTCGGATAACTCCGGCACGCCGTCATAAAATCCCGGCACGGTCACGCGCCCGGTATGATCGTGCAGACCGGCGATGATCTTGGCCATCACCCGAATGGGGTTCATCGAGACGCCGCCGTACATGCCGGAATGCAGGTCTTTGGAGGGGCCGGTGATGGTCAGTTCCTCGCCCAGCAGACCGCGCAGCATGGTGACGATAGCGGGGGTCGCATCGCCGAACATGCCGGTGTCGCAGATCAGCGCGATGTCGGTGGTCAGCTCCGCCGCGTTCTCCTTCATGAAGGGCACGAGGGAGGGGGAGCCTGATTCCTCCTCACCCTCAAGGAAGAACGTAATCTTGCAGGGCAGGGCGCCGTTGATCGCGATCCAAGCGCGGCAGGCCTCCACAAAGGTCATCAGCTGGCCCTTGTCGTCCGCGGCACCGCGCCCCCGGATCACCTGGCCCTTTTCGGTGTTTTCTATCGCAGGATCGAACGGATCCCGGTCCCACAGTTCCAGCGGGTCAACCGGCTGCACATCGTAATGCCCGTAAAACAACAGGTGCGGCGCGCCCTCGCCGATGTGGCCCACCACCATGGGATGGCCCGGTGTGGGGCGCTTCTCGGCCTCTGCGCCGAGCGATCTCAGGTCCGCGACGAGCCAATCGGCGGCGCGGTCGCACTCCGCCTTGTAGGCGGGGTCGGTCGAGATGGAAGGGATCCGCAGCAACTCCAGCAGGCGGTCGGTCGCGGCGGGCAGGTCGGAATCGATGCGGGTTAGGACGTCATCTAGGCTCATGGGCACTCCTGTCATTTGCAGCGGAGCCTATCAGCCGTCGGTCCGGTGTCCAGTGCGGCAGGCGGAGGCGCGCCCCCCCTCACGCTGCACTCGCAGGAATATAGCTACGGGAGGTCTATGTCCGTGTCGCCGCGCGCTACATCAACTCCGGCTCCCGCCCGATCCGCTTGGCCAGTGGCGCGACCGTCAGCCCCTGCACGACGATGGAGAAGATCACCACGCAATAGGTCGAGGTCAGAATCAGCGGCGTCCACTCGCCTTCGGGCAGGGACAGGGCCAGCGCGACCGAGATGCCGCCCTTTAGCCCGCCCCATGTCATGATCGGGATCGTGCCCTGATCAAAGGCCCGGAAGGGCCTGAGCAGCAGGACCGGCACCGCCACTGCCGACAGTCGCGCAAGCAAAGCCAGCGCGATGGAAAAGACCGCCGCAAAGGCCGAGGAGGTGTCGAAGGTGACGGCAAAGACCTCTACCCCGATCAGCAGGAACAGGACCGCGTTGAGGATCTCGTCGATCAGGTGCCAGAACATATCGACATAGCGGCGCGTCTCTTCGGACATGCCATGGCGCGCGCCGATGTCACCGATCAAGAGGCCCGCGCAGACCGCCATGATCGGCGCCGAGACATGCAGTGCGACCGAAAGCTCATAGCCCCCGAAGGCGAGGCCGAGGGTGATCAGCACCTCGAGCGAAGGGTCGTTGATGTGGCGCATCACCCGGAAGGTCAGCCAGCCCGCGACCAGGCCGAGGACCGCACCGCCGAGGGCCTCTTGCAGGAACAATTGCGCGGCCCCCGAGAGGCCCGAGCCATGGGCCTCACCGCTCGGGAAGGCGATACCCACGAGGACGAGGAAGACGACGTAGCCGACCCCGTCGTTGAACAGGCTCTCCCCGGCGATCTTGGTTTCCAGCGACTTCGGCAGGGAGGCCTCACGCAGCACCCCCAGCACCGCCACCGGGTCCGTGGGCGAGATCAGCGCGCCAAACACCAGTGCGATCAGGATGGGCATTCCGGTCAGCCAGGAAAAACCCACCCCGACAACCAGCGTCGACAGCGCGATCCCCATGGTTGCCATGAGGAACACGATTCCCCATTGCGCGCGCAGGTCCGACACCTTGACGTGCAAGGCCCCGGCAAAGAGCAAGAGCCCCAACATCCCTTCCAGCAGCGCGTCGGAAAAGTCGATGTCCTGAACAAAGCCGCGTATGTCCTCGGCCACGGTCGAGGCGGGCCACATCGCGTCGATCCCCAGCACAGCGAGCGAGGCAAAGAGCGCGACGACAAGGATGCCGATGGAGGAAGGAAGCTTGAGAATGAAATAGTTGATCGTGCCAAAGACCCCGGCGAGGACGATCAGCAGAGACGCGATTTGCAGAATGTTCATGCCGGGTCCTTCATGGCTTCGGGTTTGGTTCGCACGGCCGTTTCGGTCGATGCAGCCAGCTGCAACGTCACCAGAACCGGGAGATGGTCCGAGGCAACGCGCGCCGGTTGCGCGGTATGAGCATAGGGTGCACGGGTCGCCGTCAGGTGGTGCGACAGGGCGAAACGGTCGAGCGCCCCAAGCGGGCGCGGCGAGGGGTAACTGCGCGGACTGTCGAGGAAATCCAACTGGCGGATCGCGTGATCCATCACCGTGACACGGCCCCATTCGTTCAGGTCGCCAGCCAGGACGGTGGGTATGTCGTCCAGATCTTCCAGCATCAGCGACAGGGCGTGCAACTGGCGCAGCCGGTCCCGCCGCCGCAGGCCAAGGTGCGTTCCGATCACCCGCAGCGGACCGAGGGGGGTGGTCAATTCGGCCCGGATCGCGCCGCGCGGCTCCAGCCCCGGCAGATCGAGGTGGTGCAGGCTGCCCACCACAATGCCGGGGCGCGCCAGCATCGCATTGCCGCACCAGCCGATCGAGGGCCCGCCGGGGCCGAGCGGACCAAAGGGCAGGACCTGCCAGCCCGCAGCCTCGGCCATGTCGCGCGGCAGGGCGGCGGGACGGGGCGGCAGACGTTTGTCAGCCTCCTGCAGAACGGCGAGGTCCGCGCCGCAATCGCCCAACACGTCCAGCGTGCGACCGGGGTTGCGGCGCAGGTCCATGCCGATACACTTCTGCAGGTTCCAGGTTGCTATCGTCAGGCATTTGCGTCTCATAAGATCACACTTGGGCCAAACGGAGCATTTGTCACCTATGTTACGCGACCAGACGATCATTACACGCCTGATCTGGCTCGCCTTGCTGCTGGCCGCGGCAGAAGCGCTGATTACGGGGCGGCTATCGCTCGCCTTTATCGCGTTGGTGACACTGGGCCTGTCGATGGCGCCGATCTTTGTGGCGAGGTGGGCGGAAATCACAGTGCCGCCCAGTTTCATGCTGGCGGTCGTGATGTTTGTCGGCGGGACGGTCTTCCTCGGCGAGGTATTTGATTTTTACAACAAGTTCTGGTGGTGGGACATCGTGATGCACGGCGGTTCGGCCATTGCCTTTGGCCTGACGGGATTTGTTCTGGTCTTCATGATGTTCCAGGACGACCGTTATGCCGCCCCGCCCAGCGCGATGGCGCTCTTTGCCTTTTGCTTTGCGATGGCGATCGGGGCGCTTTGGGAAATCTTTGAATTTGCCATGGATCGCGGCTTTGGCACCAACATGCAGAAATCCGGGCTGACGGACACCATGGGCGATCTGATCGTCGACATGGGAGGGGCACTGGTCGGGGCCGGCGTGGGCTATGCCTACATGCGGGGGCAGGCGCTTGGCGGGGCGACGGGCGTGATCGAGGAATTCGTGTCGCGCAATCCCCGGTTCTTCCGCAAATGGCGTAAATAGCGATTGACGCCGGGGATCGGTCTGCGCTGGATGCGCGGATGAGAAAAACCCACCTCGATCTCGCCGGCTTTTCCAGCCTGATGTTGTTCACGGCGGTCCTTGCGGGCAACCAGCTGGTCATGAAGCTGACGTCAACGGGATTGTCCCCGGTCTTCCAGGCGGGGCTGCGATCCGCGCTGGCGCTGGTCGTGGTGCTGATCTGGGCCTATGCGCGTGGGGTGAAGCTAGGCTCATGGCGACGGGATCTGTGGCCGGGGCTGGCCATGGGGACGTTTTTCACGCTGGAATTCATCGGCCTATACAATGCCTTGGACCTGACCACGGTCGCGCGGGCCTCGATCATCTTTTACACCATGCCGATGTTTCTGAGCCTTGCGGGGCACTTTCTCATCCCCGGTGAGCGCTTGACGACCCTCAAGATTGTCGGGCTCGTCTGCGCCTTTCTGGGCGTGGCCCTCGTGTTGATGGATCGCGCGGGCGGAGAGGCCAGCCTCGCCGGGGATTTACTGGCGCTGATGGGCGCGCTTGGGTGGGCGGCCATCGCGCTGACCGTGCGGATCACGCGCCTGTCCGAAGCGCCACCCGAGGCGCAGCAGGTTTGGCAATTGTCGGTCTCCGCCGTCGCCCTCCTGGCCGTCGCCCCACTGTTTGGCCCCTTGGTACGCGACTTTGGCGTCGAGCATGTGGCGTTGATGGGGTACCAGGTCTTTCTGGTGGCGAGCTTCGGCTTCCTCGGCTGGTTCTACCTGATGAAGGCCTATCCGGCGGCGACCGTAGCGAGCTTTTCTTTCCTGACGCCGGTGTTCGCCGTGTTCATGGGCTGGGCGCTATTGGGCGAAACACTGCACCTGTCGGTGCTGATCGCGCTCGCGCTGGTCTCTTTCGGGATCGTGCTGATCAATCGCAAGCCGCGATGAATGGCCAGAGGCGCGGGAGGCCATATGGACCTGCCGCTGACGTGACTTAAAGGGTCGTTACGTCATGAAAATTGTCAGGTACCACAGAAGGTTGCCGTGACAACTTCGTGTTCTGCGGGAGGTTTCGTGAGGCCGGGATCGTCCGGGCGCGCATAGGGCGTTGCGAGGGCAGCCATGAGATTGCGAAACGGGGCCATGTCGCCGTCGACCGCAGCGGCGATCATCTGTTCGATGCGGTGATTACGCGGAATGACGGCGGGGTTGCTGCGCGCCATCAAGACAGGCGCCTCCGGTTCGCTCTCCAAGCGTGCATGCCAGCGACCGACCCAGTCGAGGAAGCCCCCGCGATCCGCGATCTGGTCCTGCGCCTCATTGCCCGGCAGGGCGCGGAACGTATTGGTGAAATCCGAGCTGCCGGCCTGCATGAGGGTCAGCAGGTCTTCGATCAGGGCGCGGTCCTCGGCACGTGGCTCCGCGATTCCGATCTTGGCCGCGAAGGTCTTGAGCCAGCGTGCCTCGATCATCTCGGGCATGGCGTGCACGGCTTGGGTAAAGGGATCGATCGCCGCGTCGGGGTCGGGCATCAGCGCGAGCAGGGCCGAGCCGAGTTTTGCCATGTTCCAGGGCAGAATTCGCGCTTGGTTATCATAGGCATAGCGGCCCTGCCGGTCGATGGAGCTGTAGACCGTCTGGGGATGATAGCCGTCCATGAAGGCGCAGGGCCCATAGTCGATCGTCTCGCCCGAAATCGAGGTGTTGTCGGTGTTCATCACACCGTGAATGAAGCCAAACCCGAGCCATTTCGCCACGAGGTCTGATTGACGTTCGATCACCCCCTTGAGGAAATCGAGGGGGTCGCGCGCGTCGGGATGATGCCTTTCAACCGCGTGATCGTAGAGCGCGCTTAACGACGCGGTGTCGCCGCGCGCCGCAAAGTATTCAAAGTGCCCGACGCGAAGGTGGCTGGAGGCCACGCGGGTCAGGATCGCACCGGGCAGGGTGGTTTCACGCTGCACGCTTTCGCCACTCGCGACAGCGGCCAGCGCGCGTGTGGTGGGCACGCCGAGGGCATGCATCGCCTCGCTCACCACGTATTCACGCAGCACAGGTCCCAGCCACGCCCGGCCATCGCCCGCCCGGGAATAAGGGGTACGACCGGCGCCTTTCAGCTGGATGTCGCGGCGTTGGCCTTTGGTGTCGATGACCTCCCCAAGCAGGATCGCGCGTCCATCCCCGAGCGAGGGCGAGAAACCGCCAAACTGGTGACCCGCATAGGCCTGTGCCAGGGGCAGTGCGCCGTCGGGCAGGCGGTTGCCGGCAAAGATCGCCGCACGCTCGGTCGCTGTCGGGGCGGTGGCATCATCGCCGGTGATGCCGAGTTCGCGCGCGAGGGGCGCGTTCCAGGCCAGCATTTCAGGGGCTGCGACCGGGGTCGGGTCGTGACGGGTGAACAGCGCGGCGGGCAGGCGTGCGTAGCTGTTGTCAAAGGGGATGTGCAGGGTCATGGCGCATAGATAACCCGTTTTCACGCAGGTTGAAGGGGGGGCGTGTGGAACAGGCGGGGGGAAGGGCGGCGTTGGCGTGCGATGCCGCAGCGCGCGGCCTGCGCGGCGTCAGAACCGCCGCGTCATCAGCATGTAGTCCTGTCGCGGCTGAAACCCGGCGCGGCGATAGCTTTCCTGGATGCGCACGGCGACGCGCGAGACCTCCATATGCAGCGCCTTCAGCCCGCTGGCGCTGAGCGTCTTGGGCAGGGCCATCAGCACTTCGGTCCCGATACCGCGCCCACGAACGGAAGGACGGATGTAGAGTTCGTCGACAAAGCCGTCCATGCCACCGAATTCGATCGACCAGCCAAAGCAGATCACCACGTAGCCAATAGGCGCGCGCGCGGGCCCGACCAGCCAGATCGCGCCATGGGGCGAGCCGTCGAGCAGCGGGCGCAGCGCGTCGACACGGGTGTCCTCGTCGACGGTGATGGCGGCCTCTTGATGAAAGGCGCGCACGAGGGGGAGCAGACGCTCGATATCTGCGGCTGTGGCCAGATGCAGCGCGGTCACAGGCGGGCCAGCCGTTCGGTCAATAGGTCGAAATAACCCTGTGCGTCGATCCTACCCATGAACATGGCATTCCTCGGTCTGTCGGTCACGCCCCACCAGTCCGCAACGGTCATGCCCATTGTCAGCTCTGAGGAGGTCTCGATCTCGACGTTGATGTGTCGGCCCGAGAACAGCTCGGGCCGGATGAGATAGGCGGTGACGCAAGGATCATGCAAGGGCGCACCCTCGGAGCCGTACTTTTCCTTGTCGAACCGCTCGAAAAAGTCGGTCATGTTGGCCACCGCGGTGCCGACCTTGGTGCCGAGGCTGCGAAAGGCCGCGTTGCGCTCGGGCGTGACAAGCGCCTTGTGGGTCACGTCGAGCGGCATCACCACAATCGGCGCGCCTGCGCGAAACACGATGTCGGCCGCTTGCGGATCGACGTAGATATTGAACTCCGCCGTCGGAGTGATGTTGCCGACCTCAAAGTAGGCGCCGCCCATCAGGACGATTTCGCGCACCTTTTCAACGATATCCGGCGCGCGCGTGAAGGCGGCCGCGATGTTGGTGAGCGGGCCGAGAGGGCACAGCGTGATGGTGCCGGGTTCGGCGTCGCGCAGCGTGTCGATGATGTAATCGACCCCGTGCTGATCCTGAAGCGGCATCTTGGGGTCGGGCAGGCGCGGGCCGTTGAGGCCAGTCTGGCCGTGCACATGTTCGGCTGTCACAAGCGCGCGGCCAAGGGGTTTGTCGCAGCCCGCGTAGACCTTGATGTCGTCCCGCCCGGCCAACTCGCAGATGATGCGCGCGTTCTTGGCCGTCAGCTCCAGCGGGACGTTGCCGGCAACCGCAGTTATGCCAAGCACCTCAATCTCGTCAGGACTGGCCAAGGCCAACAGGATGGCGATGGCGTCGTCCTGACCGGGATCGGTGTCGATGATGATACGGCGCGTCATGGGGACCCCTTGCGTGTTGCGCCGCAGACTGGCGCGCGACGGCGCGGATGTCCATGGGGCGGGGGCAAATGGGCGAGGGGATGCAGGGGGAAATGCGCCGTGACGGTGCGGCAAAGTGAACGTCGCCCATCTAGATGCGAACACCCACCCTGTGCTGTGACAGGATGGGTGCGTTTCTGGATCAGTTTCCGGAATGAAACTCCGGTTTCAACTCCCGAGGGTCAGCCGTCGAAGTCGACTTCCTGGATCAATTGCAGCGCTTCGGGGCGCAGCTTGGCCAGATCCATCAGGTTAAGGTCGTCAGGCGTGAAGCTGCCCCAGCTTTTCACCAGATCGACCGGCTCGGTGCCCGGTGCGATCGGGTATTCAAAGTTTGCCTCGGCATAGATTTCCTGTGCCTTCGGCGAGGTGAGGAATTCCATCAGCTTGAGCGCGTTTTCCTTGTTCGGCGCGGATTTGGTCATCGCCACGCCCGAAATGTTCACATGCGCGCCGCCACCCTCGAAGGTCGGAAAGATGATGCGCACGGAGTCGGCCCATTCCTTCTGCTCCTCGTCGTTCAGCATCTTGCCCATGTAATAGGTGTTGCCGATGGCGATATCGCATTCGCCGGACCAGATCGCCTTGACCTGCGCGCGGTCGTTGCCCTGGGGTTTGCGGGCGAGGTTGGACTTGACGCCTTCGAGCCAGGTCTTGGTCTCCTCGGGGCCGTGATGTGCAAGATATGCGGCCGTCAGCGCAACGTTATAGGCGTGGGTGCCCGAGCGGGTGCAGATGCGACCTTCCCATTTGGGATCGGCGAGATCCTCGTAGGTGGTGACTTCGCCGTCCGCGACGCGCTCCTTGCTGGCATAGACGATGCGTGCACGTGTGGTCAGGCCCCACCAGTGACCGTCGGGGTCGTGATAGATGTCGGGGACGTTCTGCGTCAGCACGTCCGATTGCACCGGCTGGGTCAAGCCGCCCGCGACAATGTCATTGATGCGCGAGACGTCGACCGTCAGCACCAGATCGGCCGGAGAGCGGTCGCCCTCGGCCTCCAGTCGTTCGACCATGCCCTTGTCGAGGTGCGCGACGTTCACCTTGATCCCGGTTTCCTCGGTAAAGGCATCGGTCAGCGGTGCCAGCAATTCGGGTTGGCGGTAGGAGTAAAGGTTCACCTCCTGCGCCAGTGCCGGGGCCGCAATCAGGGCAAGGCTGCCGGCCAGAGCGGCAGTGCGGATGGTATTGGTCATGTTGACGTCCTCGTCATCTGTATTGGATGACGGCGTTAAACCCGAGTCTTTTTGTAGGGTCAATACCTGATCGAAGAAGTCAGGATTTTTCCGCGCGCTTCGCGGCATTCCACAGGGCGTCCATCTCTTCCAGCGTGCTGTCGGAAGGAGAGCTACCTATTGCCGAAAGAGCGCGTTCTATATATCTGAAACGGCGTGTGAATTTGGAATTGGCGCCCCGAAGAGCCGCTTCGGGGTCAACATCGAGGTGCCGTGCCAGGTTGGCCATGACAAAGAGCAGATCCCCCATCTCTTCGGTGACCTCGGCCTGGGTCAGGGTGTCGCGCGCCTCGACCAGCTCGGCGGATTCCTCGGCCATCTTGGCCAGCACCTGATCGGTGGAGGGCCAGTCGAATCCGACGCGGGCGGCGCGCTTTTGCAGCTTGAGCGCGCGCAAAAGGGCGGGCAGGCCGACCGCGACGTCATCCAGCACGCCGGTGGCCCCGCGATCGGCGCGTTCGCGGGCCTTCACCGCCTCCCAATCGCGGGTCTGCTGTTCGGCGGACTTGTCGCGGCTTTCGCCGCCAAAGACATGCGGATGGCGGTCGATCATCTTGCGCGCCACTTCATCCGCCACATCAGCAAAGGTGAAATGGCCTTCTTCTTCAGCCATTTGCGAGTGGAAGACGACCTGAAGAAGGAGGTCTCCCAACTCTCCGCGCAAATCGTCCATCGCGCCGCGCTCGATTGCGTCGGCGACCTCATAGGCTTCTTCGATCGTGTAAGGCGCGATGGTGGCGTAGGTCTGTTCGACATCCCAAGGGCAGCCTGTCGCGGGATCGCGTAGGCGGCGCAGGATCGCGAGAAGTTGATCCAGCCCCGGTGCATTGGTGTGGATCGGATCGCCCGGCGCCTTGCCCTCGGGGTCGGGTGGTACGGGTCGCTCGGCGGGATCATGGGGCATTGCAGCCTCCCTGAGTTTCGGATTTGCTGTTCGTCGGATGCAGGGGCAAGGTGCCCAGCCCGGTGACAGGAGTCCAGCCGATGCGCCCTCGGGTCAGCCGTTGGCGTGCGCCTGATTGCGCATCTCGGACTACGCGCGCAACCGATGGAGTGAGCCATGGCCCTCGAAGATGCCAAGACCCAGATCGACGACGCCTTCCGGCGCGAGGATCCGCGCGGGCTGAGCTATGAGAATGCCTTTGCCGGGGCCACGTCGTTTCTGCGGCGCAAATATACCAGGGATTTGACCGGCATCGATCTGGCCGTCACCGGCGTCCCCTTTGATCAGGCGGTGACCAATCGCACCGGCGCGCGGTTCGGGCCGCGCGCGATCCGCGAAGCCTCGACCTTGCAGCCCTACGATCCGCCCTATGGCTGGGGGTACGATCCGATGAGCGAATTCGCCATCGCGGATTACGGCGATCTTGCCTTCGACTACGCCAAGGTGTGGGAGTTTCCGGAGGCGTTGCAGGCCCATATTGCGGGGATTCTGGCAAGGGACGTCGGGACGCTGGTCATGGGGGGCGATCACTTTGTCACCCTGCCGATCCTGCGGGCGCATGTGGATAAATACGGCCCCCTCGCGCTGATCCAGTTCGACGCCCATTCCGACACCTGGGTCGATGACGATATGGAGCGGATCGACCACGGCACCTTTGTCTACAAGGCGGTCAAGCTGGGGCTGATCGACGTGGAACGGTCGGTCCAGATCGGCATCCGCACGAGTTGCGAGGATCATTGCGGCATCCATGTCATCGACGCGCCCGAGGTGCACCGGATCGGCCCGGCGGCTGTGGCTGAAAAGGTGCGCGGGATCGTGGGCGATGCGCTTGCCTACCTGACCTTCGACATTGATTGCCTTGACCCGGCCTTTGCGCCCGGCACCGGCACGCCGGTCTGGGGCGGGCTGTCCTCGGCCCAGGCGGCGGCGATCCTGCGCGGGCTCGCCGGAGTGCGGCTGACGGGGGGCGACGTGGTCGAGGTCTCTCCGCCATTCGATCATGGAGGCATCACGGCAGTAGCGGGGGCGCATGTGGCGGTGGAGATTGCGTGTTTGTGGGGTTGGACACGGCGTTAGGGGGGCGAAAACCTAGGCGTGGACGGGCCGGTTCACCGGCGGGGCCAGGCGAGGGCCAGTCCACCAAGCAAATCGATCAGGCGCGACCTGGAGTCGCGGTGACGGGCGCACAGCGGGGGATATGACGAGGTCTGCGGTCTTGCCGTGCGCGCAGGCTTGCAATCCCGCTCCGCCACTCATAGGTTCCGCCAAATTCGCGGGACGCCCGCTGACACAGAAGGAAAACCCCTATGGATGGTGGCGCTATCGCCCAGTTTCTCCCGCTTATCCTGATCTTTGCGATCATGTATTTCCTGCTGATCCGACCCCAGCAGAAGAAGCTGAAGGATCATCAGAAGATGGTCGAGGCCGTGCGTCGTGGCGATCAGGTCGTCACCCAGGGCGGGATCGTCGGCAAGGTCGTCAAGGTGCGCGAAGACGGTGAAGTCGAGGTCGAGATCGCGGACGGCGTGAAAGTGCGCGTCATCCGGTCGACGCTGGCGGATGTCAAATCCAAGACCGAGCCTGCCGAAGCCACCTAAGAACCTATTCTCGACTGCGGCCAAGGGGTCCGGACATGCTACACATCGCGCTGTGGAAACGAATTCTGATCTGGGGCACGGTGGCTGTCGGCTTGTTGCTGGCGATGCCGAATGCCTTTTATTCCAAGGTCGAGACCTACAATGACGCGGTCGCCGTCGGCCAGCCCGATGAGGGCTGGGTCGATTGGCTGCCGTCGGGATTGGTGAACCTTGGCCTCGATCTTCGGGGCGGGGCGCATCTACTGGCCGAAGTGAAGGTCGCGGACGTCTACGAGGCGCGGATGAAAGGCCTCTGGCCCGAGATCCGCAACCGTTTGCGCGATGCGCGCGACACGGTCGGCACGATCCGTTTGCAAGAAGGCCCTGCGGATGAATTGCGAGTTCGGATTTCCGAAGCCGGCGCCATCACCGATGCCGTCCGCCTGATCGAAGAGATCGCGCGCCCGGTGGTCAGCCTGACCGGTGCGGGGCAGACCGACATCGAAGTGTCGGGTGAGGGCGATCTGCTGACCGTCCGGCTGTCCGAGGCCGAGCGCCTCGCAACGGATGACCGCACGGTTCGCCAGTCGCTCGAAATCATTCGCCGCCGCATCGACGAGGTTGGCACCCGTGAGCCGACCATCCAGCGCCAGGGCGCGGACCGCATCCTGATCCAGGTGCCCGGCGTCGGATCGGCCGCCGAACTGAAAGAGATCATCGGCACCACCGCCCAGTTGACGTTCCAACCCGTCGTGCGTCGCACCAGCGACGACCGGACCGTGGCGAGCGCGGGCGAAGAGCTGCTGCCCTCGCTCGATACCGAGGGCGAATTCTACGTGCTGGAAGAGACGCCCGTCGTGTCGGGCGAGGAGTTGGTCGACGCCCAGCCCTCGTTCGACCAGAACGGCCGGCCTGCTGTCAGTTTCCGTTTCAACCCCGCCGGGGCGCGCAAGTTTGGTGATTACACCGCCAACAACATCGGCAACCCCTTTGCCATCGTGCTGGACAGCGAGGTCATCTCGGCCCCGGTGATCCAGAGCCATATCGCGGGCGGGTCGGGCATCATCACCGGCAGTTTCACGGTCGAGGAATCGACCAACCTTGCCGTGCTGCTGCGGGCCGGGGCGCTGCCTGCGGGGCTCGATTTCCTCGAAGAGCGGACCATCGGGCCGGAACTCGGCGCGGACAGCATCGCGGCGGGCAAGATCGCCTGTATTGTCGCGGGCATTGCCGTGCTGGTCTTCATGTTCGCCTCTTATGGTTTGTTCGGCTTGTTCGCCAATATAGCCCTGATCCTGAACGTCGGGCTGATCTTTGGCATGCTGAGCCTGATCGGTGCCACGCTGACCCTGCCGGGCATCGCGGGTATCGTGCTGACCATCGGCATGGCGGTGGACGCCAATGTGCTGGTGTTCGAACGGATCCGCGAAGAGATGAAATCGGCCAAGGGTCCGGCGCGCGCGATCGAGTTGGGCTATGAACGCGCGTTGAGCGCCATCGTCGACGCCAACATCACGACCTTCATCATCGCGACGATCCTCTTCGTGCTCGGCTCCGGCCCGGTGCGGGGCTTTTCGATCACGCTCGGCATCGGGATCCTGACGTCGGTCTTCACCGCCATCTGGGTGACGCGCTTGCTGATCGTGACATGGTTCGACCGGGCGCGGCCCAGAACACTGGAGGTGTGAGATGCGGCTGAAACTGGTACCGGACCATACGGAATACGATTTCTTCAAGTATCGCACCGTGACCTTCGGGTTTTCGGCGGTGTTGATGGTGATCTCGCTGGCGCTCTGGCTGACCGTGGGTCTGAACTTCGGCATCGACTTCCGGGGCGGCACCACGATCCGCACGCAGGCCGAACAGCCGATGGATGTCGGCAGCTACCGAGATGCGATTGCGCCGCTTGAACTCGGGGATGTTTCGATCTCCGAGGTGTTCGATCCGACCTTTGCCGCCGACACCCATGTGGCGATGATCCGCATTCAGGCGCAGGACGGCGAGGAGAGCGTCAGCGCCGACACCGTGCAATCGGTCGAGGAGGCACTACAGGAGCTGGACGAAACGATCCGGTTCACCTCCGTCGAATCAGTCGGACCCAAGGTGTCGGGAGAGTTGATCCAGACGGCGGTTCTGGCGGTCGCAGCGGCACTGGCGGCGATCCTGTTCTACATCTGGCTGCGATTCGAGTGGCAATTTTCCGTCGGGGCGGTCGCCGCACTGTTTCACGACGTGGTGCTGACCATCGGCATCTTCTCGGCGCTACAAATCCGCTTTGACCTCGCGACCATCGCGGCCCTGTTGACGATCATTGGCTATTCGATCAACGATACGGTGGTGATCTTTGACCGGCTGAGGGAGAACCTGCGCAAGTTCAAGACCAAGCCGCTGCGCGACGTGATGAACCTTTCGGTGAACGAGACGCTGAGCCGGACGCTCATGACCTCCGGCACCACACTGATCGCGCTGATCGCGCTCTTGGTGCTGGGCGGGGACGTGATCCGCGGCTTTGTCTTTGCGATCTTCTGGGGCGTTATCGTGGGGACCTATTCCTCGGTCTATGTTGCCAAGAACGTCGTGCTCTGGCTGGGTGTGAAACGGGACTGGTCCAAGCCTACGGACACCACCGGCAACCAGTTCGCCAATATCGATGCCTAAGCGGGCGTCGTCGTGCGGACCGGCAGGACGCAAGGTTTTCGTCGCGTCTGGTGACCTTACCCGGAGGATCCGATGCAGCTGACTGAAATCGACTACGGCAAAGCCCGCCCGATCGAGGGCTACGGGCCTGGGTTCTTTCGCATTGCAGGCGAGGTGCAGTCGGGCGCCGTGCTGGTCATGGCTGACCGTGTGACCTCCTGGAAGGGCTATGGCGACCCCGATACGCTGCTGGCGCTTGCGGGTCAGGTGGACGTGGTCTTTGTCGGGACGGGTGCCGAGATGGCCTATCTCCCGGCGGCGTTGCGCGACGCTCTCGACACGGCCGGGATCGGGGTGGAACCGATGACAACCCCCGCCGCCTGCCGGACCTATAACGTTCTGTTGAGCGAGGGGCGCCGCGTCGCCGCTGCCCTGCTGCCGGTCTGACCCGCTGGGTGGGGGTGACGCGCTCTAGCCGCAGGCCTGTGCCGCTGTGAGGCGTCGCGCCGTGGATATTTGTGAAACCAAAGTGATCATGGATCGCGCTTCCCGTAGCGGGGCAAATCCGCTAGGGCGGGTGGCATGAGTTTGAAGGTCGTGGATTTGGGTGTGGCCCGTGGCGGTGTGCCGGTGTTGGAGGGCGTGAACTTTGCCGTCGCACCGCGCGAGGCCGTTGTGCTGACCGGCCCGAACGGGGCCGGCAAGACCACGCTGCTGCGCACGCTGGCCGGATTGCAGCCTCCCTATACCGGCAAGATCGTGGTGCCTGACCTGGAGGCCATCACCTATGCGGGACATGCAGACGGGATCAAGACGGTCCTGAGCGTGCGCGAGAACCTGATGTTCTGGGCGCGTGTGCATGGGCATGGTGACATTGCCGCGGCCCTGGAGGATTTTGACCTGACAGCACTTGCCGGACGCCCGGCGGGGAGCCTCTCTGCCGGGCAAAAGCGGCGTCTCGGACTGGCGCGGTTGGCGGTCACGCGTCGCCCGATCTGGTGTCTGGATGAGCCGACAGTCTCGCTCGACAAAACCTCGGTCGAACTGTTCGCGCGCGCGGTAGAGCGACATCTGGCGGCGGGCGGCATGGCGGTGATCGCCTCGCATATCGACATGGGGCTGGATGTGCGGGTGATCGATCTGACGCCCTATCGTGCGCGGGCGAGGGTGTCGCGCGATTTTGATGAGGCCTTCCTTTGATCGCGTTGCTCTTGCGCGATATTCGGCTGGCGGTGCGCGCCGGGGGCGGGTTCGGGCTGGGCCTCGCGTTCTTTTTGATCGTCGTGGTGCTGGTGCCCTTCGCCGTCGGGCCGGAAACCGCGCTGCTGTCGCGGATTGCGCCGGGGGTTTTATGGATCGGGGCCTTGCTTGCGTGCCTCTTGTCGCTCGACCGGATATTCGCGCTGGACCGGGAGGACGGGACGCTGGATTTGCTGGCGACCTCACCCCTGCCATTGGAAGGCGTCGTCAGTATCAAGGCTTTGGCGCATTGGGTGACGACGGGCGTGCCGCTGGTGCTGGCCGCCCCGGTGCTGGCGGTGCTGATGTCGCTGCCGCCCGAGGGGTTTCGCTGGCTGGTGATCTCACTGCTTATCGGCACGCCGGCGCTTTCGGTCATCGGGACCTTTGGCGCGGCGCTGACCGTGGGGATCAAGCGCGGCGGCCTGTTGATGTCGCTGCTGGTGCTGCCGCTCTACGTGCCGACACTGATCTTTGGCGCGGAGGTGGCACGGGCAGGGGCCGAAGGGCTGGCAATCGAGACGCCGCTGGTGCTGCTGGCCGCGCTCACCTGCGTCACCATAGCCGTGTTGCCCTTTGCCAGCGCTGCGGTACTAAGGATGAACCTGCGGTAACGTGACTGGCCCGCGAGGGCAGTGCAGGATAAAGGGGTCTCATGCGCGCGATCTGGGAATACGCCAATCCAAAGAAGTTCATCACCCTGGTGGACAGGGTCCTGCCGGGCCTGTCGGTACTGGCCCTGGCTGCGCTGTCGGCGGGGCTGATCTGGGGGTTCTTCTTTACGCCGGACGATTATCGGCAGGGCGCGACGGTCAAGATCATCTACCTGCACGTGCCGGCGGCGCTGATGGCGATCAACGCCTGGATGATGATGCTGGTCGCCTCGCTGATCTGGCTGATCCGGCGGCACCATGTCTCGGCGCTGGCGGCGCGGGCGGCGGCGCCCGTGGGGGCGATGATGACGGTGATCGCGCTGCTGACCGGGGCGATCTGGGGGCAGCCGATGTGGGGCACCTGGTGGGCCTGGGATCCGCGGCTGACGTCCTTCCTGATCCTGTTTCTGTTCTACCTCGGCTACATCGCACTCTGGCAGGCGATCGAGGACGACGATACCGCCGCTGACCTTACCTCTGTGCTGTGCATCGTCGGCTCGGTCTTTGCGGTGCTGTCGCGCTACGCTGTGAACTTCTGGAACCAGGGGCTGCATCAAGGTGCGTCGCTGTCGCTGGATAAAGAAGAGAACGTGGCGGACGTCTTTTACTATCCGCTGCTGGTTTCCATCGCGGGCTTTGTTTTGCTGTTCCTGGCGCTGGTCCTGTTGCGGACCCGGACTGAAATCCGGGCGCGTCGGACACGGGCGCTGCTGGCACGGGAAAGGATAACTTGATGCCCGAGCTTGGAAAATACGCAGGGGCTGTGTTCAGCTCCTACATTCTGTCGCTTGGCCTGTTGGCGGGGTTGATCGGACTTAGTCTGTGGCGCTCCCGAAGGGCGGCCCGGGCGTTGCGTGAGGTAGAGGATAGAGTGAAAAATGGCTAGGTTTCCCCTGTTGATGATCCTGCCGCCGGTGATCTTTGCCGGCCTCGGGGCGGCGTTCTTCATCGGCCTGCAACGCGAGGATCCGGATCAACTGCCCTCGGCATTTGCGGGCAAGGCGGCGCCGGCGGTGGCGCTCGACCGGCTTGGGTCTTTCGAGATGTTCGACGATACCGACTTGCGCGATGGAGAGGTCAAGCTGGTGAATTTCTGGGCGTCCTGGTGCGCGCCGTGCCGGGTGGAGCATCCCAACCTGACCGCGCTGGCCGAAGAAGGGATCACCGTGCTGGGCGTCAACTACAAGGACGATCCGGGCAAAGCGCTCGGTTTCCTTGAGGAACTGGGCAACCCTTACGCGGCACTCGGCGCCGACCTTGAGGGGCGTATGGCGCTGAACTGGGGGCTCTATGGCGTGCCGGAAACCTATGTGATCGATGGTGCGGGCAATATTGTCCTGCGCTTTGCGGGGCCTGTAACGCAGCGGGTGATCGAGGCGCAGATCCGCCCGGCCATCGAAAGCGCGCGCACGGATTGAGCCGCCATTGGGGCGCTGCCCCCGTCCTGGCGGACGTCCCCGGAATATTTATCAAACCAAAGTGGGAACGGGACGCGCCGGCTGGCGCCGCCTGGCTTCATCTCGTCAAAAATACTCCGGGGGAGACGCCCGGAACGGGCGGCGGGGGCAGCGCCCCAATCGCGCAGACGACAAAGGCCGGTCACGAGGATCGGCCTTTGTCATTGTCTGATGGCCCGGCTCAGGAGGCATTTGCGAGATCCCGCAGCACGTAGTGCAGCACGCCACCGTGTTCGATGTATTCGATCTCGATCGCGGTATCGATCCGGCACTTCAGTGTGATTTCTTTCACCGTGCCGTCGCCGTAGGTGATGGTGCAAGGCACCTCTTCCTGAGGCTTGATCGTGTCGAGACCGGAGATGGAGACGCTCTCTTCGCCGGTCAGTTTCAGCGTCTTGCGCGTCTCGCCACCGGTGAACTCGAACGGGATGACACCCATGCCGACGAGGTTGGAGCGGTGAATGCGCTCAAAGTTCTCCGCGATCACGGCCCGCACGCCCAGCAGGGCCGTGCCCTTGGCGGCCCAGTCGCGCGAGGAACCGGCACCGTATTGTTCACCACCGAAGATCACCAGCGGGGTGCCGGAGTCCTGATAGGCCATGGAGGCGTCAAAGATCGAGGTCTGCTCACCGTCGGGGCCCTTGGTGTAACCGCCCTCGACGCCGTCCAGCATTTCGTTCTTGATGCGGATGTTGGCAAAGGTGCCGCGCATCATGACCTCGTGATTGCCGCGGCGCGACCCGTAGGAGTTGAACTCGCGCGGTGGCACCTGACGCTCGACCAGGTATTGCCCCGCGGGCGTGGTCTCCTTGAACGAGCCCGCCGGAGAGATGTGGTCCGTCGTGATCATGTCGCCCAGGATCGCGAGGACTTTTGCCCCTTCGATATTGGTGATCGTGCCGGGAGTCTTGGACATGTTCTGGAAATACGGCGGGTTCTGCACATAGGTGGATTCCGGCGGCCAGTTGTAGGTCTGGCTGTCGGTGGTCTCGACCGCCTGCCACTTGTCGTCGCCCTTGAAGACATCGGCGTATTTGGAGGTGAATGCCTCCTTGGTGACGGTCTTTTCCACCAGCTCGGCGATTTCCTTGGTCGAGGGCCAGATGTCTTTGAGGTAGACATCCTTGCCGTTCTTGTCCTGCCCGATAGCCTCGCGCGAGATGTCGACGTTCATGTCGCCGACCAGCGCATAGGCCACGACCAGCGGCGGCGAGGCGAGGTAGTTGGCGCGCACGTCCGGGCTGATCCGCCCTTCGAAGTTCCGGTTGCCCGACAGCACCGAGGTCGCGACCAGATCATAGTCGTTGATCGCCTTGGAGATCGGCGCTTCCAGCGGGCCGGAGTTGCCGATGCAGGTGGTGCAGCCATAGCCGACGAGGTTGAATCCGATGGCGTCAAGGTCCTCTTGCAGCCCAGCGGCTTCAAGGTAGTGCGACACGACCTGTGAGCCGGGGGCGAGCGAGGTTTTGACCCAGGGCTTGCGGTTCAGCCCCAACTCGCGCGCCTTGCGCGCCACGAGGCCCGCGCCGATCATCACGTAGGGGTTGGAGGTGTTGGTGCAGGAGGTGATCGAGGCGATCACGATCGAGCCGTCATGCAACTGGTAATGGCCATCTTCGGTCATCACGTAACCGCGCTGGTGGTGGCCCTCATCGCCGGGAATCTCGCGAGGCTCGGGCGCACCGCCTTCACCTTCCCAACGAACCTCGGATTTGATGCCGACGTCCTTACCTTCGCGCAGGCCCTTGATGTATTTC
This sequence comes from Pseudooceanicola sp., assembly GCA_002709085.1. GTDB lineage: Bacteria > Pseudomonadota > Alphaproteobacteria > Rhodobacterales > Rhodobacteraceae > Pseudooceanicola. The sequence goes on from PAPR01000062.1 coordinate 76,007, forward strand.
CCAAATTCGGTTCCGGCGACATCCAGTGCGATGTGATCCTGCGGCCGCTTCGGCCCGGAGATCGCGGGCACCACGGTGCTCATGTCAAGCGACAGCGTGTCGGTGTAGATCGGTGCATAATCCGCGTCGCGCCACATGCCGTTTTCCTTGGCATAGGCTTCGACCAGGGCCAGCGTGTCCTCGTCGCGGCCCGAGTTGCGCATGTAGCGCAGAGTTTCGCCGTCGATCGGGAAAAAGCCGCATGTGGCGCCGTATTCGGGGGCCATGTTGGCGATGGTGGCACGATCCGCGAGGGGCAGGGAGTCGAGACCTTCGCCGTAGAACTCCACGAACTTGCCGACCACGCCCTTGGCGCGCAGCATCTCGACGACCTTCAGCACGAGGTCGGTGCCGGTGGTCCCTTCGAGCATGGCGCCGGTTAGCTTGAAACCGACGACTTCGGGGATCAGCATGGAAATCGGCTGGCCCAGCATCGCGGCCTCGGCCTCGATCCCGCCGACGCCCCAGCCCAGCACGGCCAGGCCGTTGACCATGGTGGTGTGGCTGTCGGTCCCGACGAGCGTATCGGGGTAGGCGACCATCTCGCCGTTCTGATCTTTGTCGGACCAGACGGTCTTGGACAGATATTCCAGGTTCACCTGGTGGCAGATGCCGGTGCCGGGCGGGACGACGCGGAAATTCTTGAACGCGCCCTGACCCCATTTCAGGAACTCGTAGCGTTCCATGTTGCGTTCATATTCGCGATCGACGTTCATCTGGAACGCCCGCGGGTTGCCGAATTCGTCGATCATAACCGAGTGGTCGATGACCAGGTCGACGGGGGCGAGGGGGTTGATCTTCTGGACGTCGCCGCCGAGGCCCTTGATCCCGTCGCGCATCGCGGCAAGGTCGACCACCGCCGGAACCCCGGTGAAATCCTGCATCAGGACGCGCGCCGGACGATAGGCGATCTCGTTCGGGTTCTTGCCGCCGTTCTTGCCCCAGGTCGAAAACGCCTTGATATCGTCGAGCGAGACGGTCTTGCCATCCTCGTAACGCAGCATGTTCTCCAGCACGACTTTCAGCGCGGCGGGGAGGTTCTTGAACTCTCCCAGACCTGCGGCCTCGGCGGCGGGGATGGAATAATAGGCGAAACTTGAGGAACCGACCTTGAGCGTCTTGCGCGTCTTGGCGGTGTCCTGTCCGACGGTAATGGGCATGGGGGTGCTCCCTTCCAGCGATTTGACGGGGGTAGTAGCTGGCCTGCTTCTGCCCGATTGCGAGCCGTCAATCAAGGGGCCTCGCCCAGAAATGTGTACAACAGTATACTGATTGATCCCGCAAGAGGGATGTCGCGGAGCGAGGTCTCGAAACCTTGATTGGTTGTTTCACCGGCGCTTGGCTAGGTATGAGTAGGTGACAGACGACAAGGGGCAGATATGTTCGCACGACGCGCGGTCCATGCAGTGATGGCGGTGATGATGGTCGGGCTCATGGCCATCCCGGCCGCAGCTCAGAGCCAGCAGACCGGTCAGGATAGCCCGGTGGTGGTAGAACTCTTTACCTCGCAGGGGTGTTCCTCATGCCCGCCGGCGGATGCTTTCCTGGCAATGCTCGCGCCGCGCGATGACGTCATCGCGCTTGGCCTGCATGTCGATTATTGGGATTACATCGGCTGGAAGGACGTCTTTGGGTCTCCGGTGTTTTCCGCGCGTCAAAAGGCCTATGCCAAGGCCTCGGGGCGTCGTTCGGTCTACACGCCGCAGATCATCGTGCAGGGCGAATCCGATGTTGTGGGCAACCACCCGATGGATGTCACAGACCTGATTGCAGAGTATCGTGAAAGACCCCAGGGGGTCAGCCTGGCCATACGCCGCGATTCCGATGGTCTCTTGCACATCGCCGCCGCCGCCAAGCGTCAGATTGCCAAGCCGCTGATCGTGCAGGTCATCCGCTACGAGCCCGAAGCCAAGGTAGAGATCACGCGCGGAGAAAATGCCGGGCACAGGCTGGCCTATGCCAATGTCGTGACGGAATGGACGGTGCTGGGGGAATGGGATGCCTCGACACCCTATTCCGCCACGGTGCCGGCCAGGGGTCCGCGCCCGGTGGTGGTGGTGATCCAGCAGCGCGGTCCGGGCCGGATAGAAGGTGTGGCGCGACTGCGGTGAGGGCGGCGCGGCGCATGACCCCTTTATTCGCGCGGTTCGATGTTGCGAAAAAGGGGAAGGGGCGTCGCCCGGTGCCGCCTTGGCGCTCTGCCATCAGACATCAGGTCTCCGGCGTTCCGTCCTGGCCTTTCCAGCGTCGGTGCAGCCACAGCCATTGGCCGGGATGCGCACGTACCATCGCCTCAAGAGAATCGTTCAGACGCTGGCCCATCTCGGTCGGGGTGGTATGGGGGATAGGCGCTTCGAACAGCAGGCGAAAAGAGAGCCCGTCGGGCTGGCGCACCCCGTAGCACGGCACGATGAGGACGTCGTATTTCAGCGCAATCTCCGGCACCGACAGCGCGGTATAGGCGGTTTTGCCAAAGAAGGTCAGCGGCGCCCCATGTCCGAAATGCTGATCCGCCAGCATCGCCATGATGTTGCCTTGCCGCACGAACTTCATCATCTCGGCCAGCCCGCGTCGTCCCCTTTCAAAGAGAGGTTCGGAGGTGGAGGCGATGGCCCGCACATAATGTCGGTTAAAATAGAGGTTGTTGAGCGGCCGGTAGAGCCCCCCGACCTGCCCGTAGCGCATCGCGACAAAGGCGCGGACGGCGTCGTAATTGCCGTAATGGCCCGAGATCACAAAGACCGGACGCCCCTCGGCACGGGCCTCTTCGATGGCGGCCCAGCCGGGTCCTTCGGGGGTGATGTCGGCCAGGCGCGTCTTGAACTCGGCCGCCGAATAGGTCTCGATCAGGGTGCGCCCGGCGTTGTCGGGCACCGCACGGGTCAGACGTTCGACCTCTGGCTTCGGCAGCTCTGGCCAAGCGTAGGCGAGGTTGTCGCGCACCCGCTTGCGCCATCCGGCCAGCGGGGCCACGACCTGCGCGGCCAGCCATCCGATCATCGGCACACGTATGCGGTAGGGCAAGGCCAGCGCCAGCCGCACCATCCCGCCGAGGATCAGGTTGACGAGGTAGTGTTGGAGCCGGGTCGAACGTGGGAGGTCTTGCGGTGTCATCGTAGTGTCCGGTTTAATGCGTCTTGCCGGCTTTGGCCTCGGTCAGACGCGGGGCCTTGCGGGTCTCGCGGTGCCAGACATAGATTCCTGCGGCCACGACCACAATCGCGCCAACCACGGTCCAGCGATCTGGGAATTCGTTAAAGATCAACACGCCCCAGAACGTTGCGAAAATCAATCCGCAATAGGTGAAGGGCGCCAGCATTCCGGCTTCGCCGGACGAGAACGCACGGATGAACAGGAGTTGTCCCAAGGTGCCCACCCCTGACAACGCCAGCATCAACATGATTGTCACGCCATCTGGCCGATGCCAGTTGAGCACGGCCAAAATCGTGGTCACGACCGAACCGAGCAGGGCGGCGTAAAAGAGCGAGGTCCAGGGATCCTCGCGATCCCCGACAAACCGGGTCGCCAATGAATAGCCCGAATAGGATAGCGCTGCCATCAACGGAAAGATCGCCGCCCAGGACATCGCATCGGTGCCCGGCCGGATGATGATCATCGCGCCGACCAGCCCTGCGGCGATGCCGATGACGCGTCGCATCCCAAGCTTTTCGCCCAGGAACAGCGCGGCCCCCAGGGTGATCAGCACCGGGTTGATGCCCATGATGGCCGTCGTCTCGGCCAGGCCGAGAAAGCTGAGGCCGGTAAAGAACGAAGCCGTCGCGCCCAGCAGGAAGACAGAGCGCAGAAATTGGAGACGGGGGTAATGCGTTTTGAGCACAGACTTGAGGCGTGGCGCCACCAGGATCATTACCAGCACCATCTGTCCGGTGTAGCGCGCCCAGAGCGCCATCGCGGGATTGGAGCGCATACTGATCGCCTTGGCCAGGGCATCCATGCTGGAGAAACAGAAGATCGCCCCAATCATGAACAGGATCGCGCGGTTCGCGGGCGAAAGGCGGGACCACATCTATCAGACGGTCCGGGGCGATGGAGACAGGATCAGCGATAACAGCAGGGAAAGGGGGCAGGGCAGTGGCATCCCTCAGCAATAAGCGCCGGGGTAGTGCGAGTCCAGTGCGGGCAATCGCCGTTTGCCGAGAGACCGGGTGTGTCGTTATTGCTGAGGCAAGCGCTGCCATTGGAGGAGCGTCGATGGAGTGTGGCCACTGCCTGAGGCGCGTTCGACCCAGAGTATTTGGTCAGGGCGAGGCCGGAGCGGTTCGCCGTCTCGGTCGCGATGCTGGCCTTTCTGTTCTGCGGGTCCCCACTTCTCCCGAGGTCATAGATTTACGAAACCCCGCCTTTGCACATCACAATTGATGACGGTAAAGGAAACTGTATTACACGCCTATGGGTTGTAACGAGTCATGGGGTAGCGCATGCTTCACCCCGACGCCCTCTAACGGCTCGGAGTGCCCCATGACCCAGAAATGCCTGGTCGCACAACTCAGCGTTCTCGCGCCTATTGCGGTGCAACGTGTCTTTGGCGCGCTGTTGCAGGAATTCACGCTGGACCGGGCGGTCCGCGTGCGCACGGACTTTGACATGAACCGCGATATCGCCCGACGTTTGACCGCCGGAGAAGCGGTCGACATCGCGATGACGTTGCCGGACTACGTGGCCGATCTGATCGCGGCGGGTCTGGTACATGCGGATACGCATGCGCCCTTCGGTCGGGTCCCACTGGCTCTGGCGCGCAGCGGCATGCCGCCTGCGGGCATGGTGAATGATGAAACCTCGGTCGTCGCCATGCTGGAAACGGCGCAGTCCATCGCCTATGCCGACGGCAGCATCAGCGGCGACCTCTTTCTTGGCGCGCTCGAACTGTTGGGCCTGCGCGACAAGCTCGCGGATCGGTTGCGTCCCATGCCGACGGGTGAGCCGCTGCTGTCGGCAGCTGCGGGTCACAGTGATCTGGCCGTCGCGCCGATGTCGACGGTGGCCGCAGCCGCCGGCGTGCGAGAATGGGCGGCGTTCCCCAGCCATCTCGGTACCGATATCGAGATGTCGATGGTCGTGACCAGTCAGGCGAAGGACGTGGCGCAGGCGCGCAAGGTCATTGGATATCTTGGCCATCCGCGCAACGATTGGCTGCTGAGCGACGCGGGGTTGATGCGGTTTCGCCTGCGCTGAGGCGGGGCTGATTGGCGCGGGCAGGGATGTCAAATTTCGACGCGGTTACTCGGCCCTTGGCACGCCCGGCGGGGCGTGCCTTGGGCCACCGGGGGCCTCGCGGGATCAACCCTCGGGGAAGACTCGCGCAAAGATCGTGTCGACATGCTTGGTGTGATACCCGAGGTCGAATTTCTCTTCGATTTCCGCCGGGGTCAGTGCCTTCAGGACATCCTCGTCCTTCAACAGCTCTTCCTTGAAATCCGCGCCTTCTTCCCAGACCTTCATGGCGTTGCGCTGCACCAGTTTGTAGCTGTCCTCGCGGCTGACACCGGCTTGCGTCAGGGCCAGAAGAACCCGCTGGGACATGACCAGCCCTCGGAATTTATTCATATTGGCCAGCATGTTGTCGGGGTAAATCACGAGGTTCTTGATTACCCCTGTCAGGCGGGCCAGCGCGAAATCCAGCGTGATCGTGGCGTCGGGGCCGATGTTGCGTTCAACCGAGGAATGGCTGATATCGCGCTCATGCCAGAGGGCGACGTTCTCCATCGCCGGGATCGCCATTGAGCGCACGAGACGGGCGAGGCCGGTCAGGTTCTCGGTCAGGACCGGGTTGCGCTTGTGCGGCATGGCGGAGGAGCCCTTTTGCCCCTTTGAGAAGAACTCCTCGGCCTCCAGAACCTCAGTGCGTTGCATGTGCCGGATTTCGGTCGAGACGTTTTCGATCGAGGAGGCGATCACCCCAAGGGTGGCAAAGAAGGCCGCGTGACGGTCGCGCGGAATAACCTGCGTGCTGATCGGTTCGGGCACGAGGCCCAGCTTGTCGCAGACGTGCTCTTCGACCGCCGGGTCGATGTTGGCGAATGTGCCGACAGCGCCGGAGATCGCGCCGGTCGCAATCTCGGCGCGCGCATCGCGCATGCGGCTGAGATTGCGATCCATCTCGGCGTAGAACCGCGCGAAGGTCAGCCCCATGGTGGTCGGCTCGGCGTGAATGCCGTGGCTGCGCCCGATACGCACGGTGTCCTTATGCTCATAGGCGCGGGCCTTCAGCGCCGCGAGCAAACCTTCGAGGTCGGCGATCAGGATGTCGGCGGCGCGCGTGAGCTGCACGTTGAAGCAAGTGTCGAGCACGTCCGAAGAGGTCATCCCCTGATGCACAAACCGCGCCTCGTCCGCGCCGACGTGTTCAGCGAGGTGGGTGAGAAAGGCGATAACATCGTGTTTCGTCACGGCCTCGATCTCGTCGATCCGGGCGACGTCGAATTCCACATCCTTGGCCTTCCAGACCGCATCGGCATTCGCACGCGGGATCACCCCGAGGTCGGCCATCGCGTCGCAGGCGTGCGCCTCGATCTCGTACCAGATGCGAAACTTGGTGGCGGGCGACCAGATGGCAACCATGTCGGGACGGGAATAGCGAGGGATCATGGGGTTCTCCTACATGGACGGGATGATCTAGGCACGCAGCCGGGAAGGGGCAGGGGTCTGGCATAAGGGGCCGGGTTGCGCGCGTCTTAGCCTCGGGGCATCAGGGGGACAAGAGCGGAGCGGGGCGGTCAAGTGCCGCGCCCCGGACGGAACCCCAAGGGGACGGCGATGCAGTTGAGCGATTTTGAGGGCCGGTGGCTGTTGACCCGGCTGGTGGAGAATGCCGACGGGACGCGGGCGCATTTCGACGGCATCGCGACCTTTTCGCCGGGCGAAGGCGGGCTGATCCTGCTGGAAGAGGGCCACATGTCAGTGCCCGGACAGCCGAAAATGCGCGCCGCACGACGCTATTTCTGGCGACAGGAGGCCGAAGGGATGGCCGTCCATTTTGACGACAACCGGCCATTTCACATCATCGGGCCGGGTGATTGCCCGCAGGCGCGTCACGATTGCGCGCCGGATCTCTACCGCGTGAGCTATGATTTCTCCGATCCGCCGGGATGGCGGACGACATGGCGCGTCACTGGCCCGCGCAAGGATTACCGCATGTACACCCATTACGTGCCTGAGCCGTGACACCAGAGGCCATGCACGCAAGCCGTGCGGGTGCGTTACTTAACAGATTTGCAAGTGAGACCGGTTTGCAAAAGCAAAGTTTGCAACTTTCCCGGCAGCGATCGTCACGCGGCGCTTGCGATTCCATCCGGGCTGAGGCATCACAATCTGGACAATTTTTAAAAACCCCGGAGTACAAGATGTCCGAGACCACAACCCCCAGAGTTCTGAGCGAGGCCTTTGGCCCGACCGAAGGTACCGCACTGCGGCTGAAGCAGGCTGCGCTTGTCGTCGCCGGGATCGCGCTGCTGGCGATCTGTGCCAAGATCAAAGTGCCGGTCCCCGGCTCTCCGGTTGCCGTCGGCATGGGCACCTTTGCCGTGCTGACCATCGGCGCCGCCTATGGCGCGCGTCTGGGTCTGGTGACGATTGCAGGCTACATGCTGATCGGCATGCTGGGCTTTGATATCTTTCAATCCTCGACGAACGAGCTGAACGGCGTTCAGTACATGATGGGCGGCACCGGCGGCTATCTGGTGGGCTATGTCATGGCGACGGTGCTCTTGGGTGTGCTGGCACAGCGCGGCTGGGATCGCTCGGTTCTGTGGATGGCGCTGGCGATGCTCTTGGGCAATATCCTGCTCTACATTCCGGGCCTTGCATGGCTGGGCGCTCTCTACGGTCTCGACAAGCCGATCCTGGCATGGGGCCTGACACCCTTTATCGTCGGCGACGTGCTGAAGCTGGCCCTCGCCGCGCTGGTCCTGCCGGCAGCCTGGAAGCTGGTGGGCCGCGCCCGCGGCTGATCCACAGTCAGCATCGAAATTCAAAGGCGCGTCCCTCGGGGCGCGCCTTTTTTGCGCGTTATGGCTGGGCGAATGGCTATAGCCGAACTGAATGGGGCAGGGGCGCTGGCCCGGATGCGGCAGCGTTGCAGCGCCGGAACGAGCGGAGTCGCGGCTGGATCCGGGCACCAGGGTGATACCGAACCGAACTGGAGCCTGCCGAGATACCGCAGGATTGGGACCCTAAGGGGGCACCGGACCGGAGCCTATCGGGACGCCCAGGACCGGAACACCTAAACCTGGCACCGACCGGAGCCTCGGGTTCTCTGACAAGGGATGGATAGGCTGCACGCCGGACCAGCGGTCATTCTGACCCCCGCATCGAACGCAGGTCCAGAGAACAGATTAAACAAGCTCGGAGGCCCGCTTATACGGCCTGCAGGGGCCGGATCTTCAGACGGGTGATGCGATTGTCCTTGCGCGTCAGGACTTCGAACCGAAACCCGTGGAAGGAAAAGACCTGGCCCGCGTTGGGGATCATCTGTGCTTCGTGGATGACCAGACCGGCAATGGTGTTGGCCTCCTCGTCCGGTAGCGACCAGTCCATCGCGCGGTTGAGGTCGCGGATCGTCATCGCGCCGTCGACGACATATTGCCCGTCATCGGTGTGGCGGACAGCATGTTCGGCATCGGCGTCAAATTCATCGGTGATTTCGCCGACGATCTCTTCGAGAATGTCTTCCAGCGTCAGCAGGCCTCGCAGCGCACCATATTCATCGACGACCAGCGCGAAATGGGTGCGCGAATTCAGGAACTGGCGCATCTGTTCGTCCAGCGTCGTGGTTTCGGGTACGAAATAGGGTTCCGTCGTCACGTCGGTGATCTTGAAGTCGGTCAGGGCCTCGGTCAGCGGGCGGTCCGAAACGCTCGACATCTTGTGCATCGCGCGCAGCAGGTCCTTGGCATGGATGATCCCGATGATGTTCTCGGGATCACCGCGATAGACGGGCAGGCGGGTATGGTTGGATTGCAGACATTGGGCGAGGATGTCCTCGATCGGGGTTTCGGCATCGACCATTTCGATCCGCGAGCGGTGCAGCATGATCTCTTCGACGAAGCGGTCCGAGAGGTCGAGCGCGCCGAGGATCCGATCACGGTCCTCCTTCTCTACCACTCCTTCGGAATGGCCCAGTTGCAGCGCGCCCGCAATCTCTTCGCGCACGGCGAGGATGCGGCTGTCGGGATCGGCCTGCACGCCAAACACCCGCAGCACCGCGCGCACCAGCACCCGGATGGCGGAGACCAGCGGGGAGAAGACCGTCACGATGATCTGGATCGGCAGCGAGACGCCGGCGGCGGCCTTTTCGGCATTGGTGATCGCATAGGTCTTGGGCAGCACCTCGGCAAAGATCAGCACCAGCGCGGTCATCACCAGCGTGGCGAGGGCAACACCGCTGTCGCCGAAGACCCGAGTAAACATCGCCGTCGCCAGTGAAGTCGCGAGGATATTGACGAGGTTGTTGCCCAGGAGAACCGAGCCGATGAGCCGCTCGTTATCCTCGGTGATCGCGAGAGCCCGCTCGGCGCCATGCGAGCCCTTGTCAGCCTGGCTGCGCAGCTTGCCGCGCGACGCGGCCGTCAGCGCCGTCTCAGAGCCGGAAAAGAAGGCAGACAGCACCAGCAGACCGATGATCGCGGCGGAGGTCAGCCAAAAGGCCATGTCGAGTTGAGAGAAAAAGGTTTCGGTCATGTCGCCCTCGGTGGTTCGCAGGGGTTATGCGGCGGCGCGGGCGTCTCTTCAAGCGATTGCAGGGTCCTTGGGCTATTCGGCGACTATTTCGGGCGGTTGAGGGGGTGATGATTTTCCACGAGGTCGCGCAGGCGGTGTTCCAGAACATGGGTGTAAATCTCGGTCGTGGCGAGGTCTGCGTGACCCAGCAGGGTCTGGATCGCCCGCAGATCGGCACCGTTTTCCAGCAGATGCGTCGCGAAGGCATGGCGCAGGGTGTGGGGCGTGACCTTGGCGGGCGAGACACCGGCGGCGACCGCGATCTCCTTGATCAGGATATAGAACCGATGGCGGGTCAGATGCCCCTCGGCGGCGCGCGAGGGAAAGAGCTGGCGCGACAGCGCCGTACCGCGTGGGCGGGCGTCGTCCTGCGCATCGCGTTCCGCCAGCCACGCGGCCAACGCCTCGCGCGCAGGGGGGGACAGGGGGACCATGCGCTCCTTCCCGCCCTTACCGCGGATCAGCAGCATACGCGGATCGCCGCGCGCGGCGGCAATCGGCAGCGAGACCAGCTCACTGACCCGCATGCCGGTCGCGTAGAGCAGTTCCATCAGGCAGGTGTTGCGCAGGCGGTCCTGCGGATTGCGTCCCTGCGTGCGCGCGGCGTCGAGCAGGTCGCTGACCTCCTGGGTGCTCAGCGTCTTGGGCAGGCGCTTGGCCCGACCGGGGCCGCGGATCTCGATGGCGGGATTGTCCTTGCGCCAGCCCTCCTCAAAGGCAAATCGGTAAATCTGGCGGATGGCCGACAGGCGGCGTGCACGGGTCGCCTGAGACAGGCCCTGCGCGTCGCAGTGGGTCAGATACGCCTCGACCATCTGGCGGTCGGCGGCGTCCATCTCATGGCCACGATGGGCCAGCCAGTCCGCGTAATCCACGAGGTCGCGCCCGTAGGCGAGCAAGGTGTTCTGGGCGGCACCGGATTCGGCAGCCTGCGCATCGAGGAAGGTTGAGATCCAGCGATGCGAGAGGCTCACAGCCTTTGCTCCAGGATCATCAGTTGCAGCGCGGCGCGACGGGCGGAATCCTCCAGCCCGACGGCGCGGAGGGTGGCGAGAGCAGGGGCGATATCCTTGGTTTCGCCCTGGGCCGCGCGGGCGTAGTAGGTCATGGCGATCAGCACCGCTTCGCCCAACCGGCCCTGCTGCAGCACAGCGCGCAAGGTGGGGGGGATCGCCGCGTCGGGGGCAAACCCGCGGGTGATGGCTGCGGCAATCAGGTCGGGTGCTGTTGCCTCGCCGGGGCGGCCGCTGGCGAGCGCGGCGAGGTAGGCCTCGCGCGGAGTGCGCTTGGCCAGACCTTGCGCCAGCGCCTCATATTCCGGCGACAACAATGCGACATCGAACGCGGTGCGCGCCGCTGCATCGGTCAGTGGCATTCCCGCCAATGTCGCCCCCCAGAGCCGCGCGAAGGGCAGTTCCAGTTCGGCCTGGCGGATGGCCGACCAGGCATTCGGCAGGACCGATTGCACCGCGCCAGGGTCCTGAGCGCTCAACGCGCGGTCCAGTTGCTGGAGCAGGTCGACGCGATCCCACAGCCCCCCCGATGCGGCGGGCCGTCGGTCGGTGTAAATTCCCAGCAGCCGGTTTTCCGCCAAAGCACCGGTGCGCGCGAGCCGCTCCGCGGCCTCAATCTCGGCCCGCCAGCCGGAGATGCCGCGCAGGTCGGCCATGGCATAGGCACGCGGCAACCCGGCAGAGGGCAGTGGCGTGCCGATGGATTCCGCCAACCGAAAGGCCAGCGGCGTCATCTCGGCAGGGGGCGGCATCGGCGGAGTCTCTTCGGCCAGTTCCGGATCGAGGTAAAGGCGCAGCAATCTGTCCTCGGCCTTTGGCAACAACCCGAGCGCGGAGGCCCCGCCATAGGTCAGCGCCGCCGTGTCCCAATCGCCCAAACGGGCGCGGCAAAAGGCAAGCGCGGTGATTGAGGGAGCGAGCGTGGGCTGTTCTGTCATCGTGGCGCAGGCGGCGTTTTCCTCGCCCGACAGCAGCGACAGATCGAACCAGCGGGCAAAGACCTCGGGGCTGGCTGTCGGACCGGCGCGTTCGATCAGTGCCATCGCCGGCTCTACCGCGCCCAGATCGGTCAGGCGGTCGATGCGCGTCAATAGGAACGCGGTCCCGTCCCTGTCGTCGCCCGGCGGATCGCTTTCGGCCAGCAAGAGCGTGTAAAGCAACGATTGCATCGCGGGCAGATGACTGACGTCCAGACCGCTTAGCAGCCTGTTGAGGGCCGCCGTGCGCGATGTCTGCCAAAGGGTCGGCGGCAGCCCGGTGACCGAACGCGGCAGCAAACCCACCGCGCCGATTTGCGCCTCGTCAAGCGACCGGGTCGTGACCTCGGGGACCACCACCGCACTGGCGACCGGTGATTCATTGACCGGCCCGGACGCGCCGGGGGGGCTGCGCAATGAGGGCGCCCTGCGTGTCGCCGCAGAGCCGGGCTGCGCCGCCGGTTGCGGCGTGTCGGGAAATGCGGCCAGACCATCGCGATGATCCAGCCAGTTGATGGCGGACATCGGGTCACTGGCGCGCCCTGATGCACCGGCGACAATCAGCGCCGCGCAGAGCGCCAATCGGTGGAATGCCGCCGATCTATTTCGCATCCAGAACCACGGGTTGGCGAATCTCGACCTTGGGCGGGGTGAAGTCCACGCCGAAATAGGGGCCGATATAGGCATATCCGGCCAACCCTATCGCACCCAGAATGACAAGGTAGATCAACCACTTCAGTATGCGTAACATAGATAGACTGCCTCTTTCGCCCGGCCTTTTTTCTGCAATATAGCTGGCCTTTTGCACAAGATCACGTCATTCAGCGGAAAACCCCGGAAATAGCACCGAGGCTGGCGGGGAAATGGCGACAGGACGACCATGGGCTGGCGGCTTAAGAAGACCATCGTGATGGTCGGTATGATGGGGGCAGGGAAGACGGCGGTCGGTCGGGCGCTGGCCACGACCCTGCATGTCCCCTTCCTTGATTCCGATCAGGAGATCGAGGATGCGGCGACCATGACCATCGCCGAGATATTCGAACGCGACGGAGAGCCGTTTTTCCGCGCTCGCGAGGCCGAGGTGATCCAGCGCCTGCTCGAAGGCCCGCCTTGCGTCCTGTCGACGGGCGGCGGCGCCTATCTGGCCGACCGCAACCGGGCGCAAATCTCGGATAAAGGCGTGGCCTTGTGGTTGAACGCCGACCTCGATCTGCTTTGGAACCGGGTGAAACATCGCGATACCCGCCCGCTGCTCAAGACCCCGGACCCCTATGGGACGCTGAAAAACCTATACGAAACAAGGGTTCCCTACTATTCCCGTGCTGACCTGACTGTCCGCTCGAGCCCTGCGTATTCAGTTCAGGACATGGCCGACAAGGTGGTTGAAACCCTGATGGAGCGCGACGACGTGCTGGAGGCCAAATGACTGAAACCGTACGCGTGAACCTGGGCGAGCGCAGCTATGACATCCTGATCGGTAACGGTCTGATGGCGGAAGCCGGACGCCACATCGCCCCACTTCTGGCCCGCCCACGGGTCGCTGTGCTGAGTGATGAGACTGTCGCCGCCGCGCATCTCGACACGTTGCGCGCCGGGCTTGAGGCGGCCGGGATCACCATGACCGCCCTCGCGCTGCCGGCCGGGGAGACCACAAAGAGCTGGCCGCAGTTCACCCGATCGGTCGAATGGCTGCTGGAGCAGAAGATCGAGCGACGCGATGTGGTCATCGCGCTTGGGGGCGGCGTCATTGGCGATCTCGCGGGCTTTGCCGCTGCCGTGCTGCGTCGCGGAGTGCGCTTCGTTCAGGTGCCGACGAGCCTTTTGGCGCAGGTCGATAGCTCCGTCGGGGGCAAGACAGGGATCAACGCGCCGCAGGGCAAGAACCTGATCGGCGCTTTCCATCAGCCCTCTCTGGTTCTGGCGGATACCGGTGCGCTCGCCACATTGCCCCGGCGCGACGTTCTGGCCGGGTACGGTGAGGTTGTAAAATACGGCCTACTTGGTGATTCCGCATTCTTTGACTGGTTGGAGGATAACGCAAATTCACTGATAGAAGGTGACGTGATATCAAGAGATTATGCAGTCAAGCAAAGCTGCCAGATGAAGGCAGATATCGTGGCGAGAGATGAGACAGAGCAAGGCGATCGCGCGCTTCTGAACCTGGGTCATACTTTCTGCCATGCGCTGGAATCCGCGACCGGATATTCCGACCGGCTGCTGCATGGCGAAGGGGTGGCGATCGGCTGCACATTGGCATTTGAGCTGTCCGCGAGGCTGGGCCTTTGTGCGCAGGAGGATCCCTCACGCCTTCGCGCACATTTGCGCCGTCTGGGTACGAAGGTCGATCTGTCCGACATCCCCGGCGATCTGCCCTCGGCCGAAGCGCTGTATGAGTTGATGGGGCAGGACAAGAAGGTCGTGGATGGCCAGATCAAGTTTGTTCTGGCGCGCGGAATCGGTCAGGCTTTCGTATCAGCGGATGCGCCGAGAGAGCAGGTGTTAAGCGTGCTACGCGACGCGCTCAATAGTCCGGCCCGTTGATAGTTAGATGAAAATACTTATTTACAATGATATAAGGTGCTTAATTCAGTTAACGTATCACCTTAACAGATAGTTCTTTAACTTTCCGGACATCGCCCGCATTTTTCGCGATTGATCCGATCCGATGCCGCGACCGTACCTCCCGATAACGACACGGGAGATGCGCAACGATGCCCACTACCTTGCTCTGGTTCCGCCGTGATCTGCGGCTGGCGGATCATCCCGCGCTCGTCGCTGCGGCGGGACGCGGCGCCGTCATCCCTGTTTTCATTCACGACAACAGCGTCGACACTCTCGGGGCCGCGCCAAAGTGGCGTTTGGACCGGGGACTCGACGCTTTTGACGCCCAACTCCGAGGCCAGGGACACCGGCTGATCCTGCGGCGGGGTCCGGCCCGCGAAGTGCTGGAGGAGCTGGTCCAGGAAACCGGCGCCGATGCCGTCTATTGGTCACGGCTTTACGATCCTGATGCGATCGAGCGCGATGCAAGGGTCAAAGCCGCCTTGCAAGAGAATGGGATCGACGCGCAAAGCTTTGCCGGCCACCTCATACACGAACCATGGGAGATCGAGACGCAGCAGGGCGGACCTTACCGTGTCTATTCACCTTTCTGGAAAAACGCGAGAAACCGGGAGGTTGCCGACCCGCTGGCCGCCCCTGACATGCGCGCGCCGGATCAATGGCCCAAAAGTGAGACGCTGGAAAGCTGGGAGCTTGGTCGCGCTATGCACCGCGGAGCTAAGGTGCTCGCACCCCATTCCCACCCCGGTGAGGCCGCCGCGCTGGACCAGCTCGCGAACTTCCGGGAAGAGAACCTCAGCCGGTACAAGGAAGGGCGCGATCTGCCGGCTGCCAGAGCAACCTCCCAAATGTCGGAATACTTGACATACGGAGAGATATCCGCACGTCAAATCTGGCATGCGGCCAAGCGGAATTCAACCTCAGAGTCGTTTCTCAAGCAGTTGATATGGAGGGATTTTGCCTATCACTTAATGTACCACACCCCGCATATTCTGGACCGAAGCTGGCGCATGGAATGGGAACGGTTCCCCTGGTCCGAAGAGGAGACCGAGGCCCTTCAACGCTGGCGACAGGGCCGGACCGGCGTGCCCTTTGTCGACGCCGCGATGCGCGAGATGTACGTGACCGGCAGGATGCATAACCGTGCGCGAATGGTGGTGGCCTCCTACCTGACGAAACACATGGGGGTGCACTGGCGCATCGGGCAGGCTTGGTTCGAGGACTGTCTGACGGATTGGGACCCGGCCAACAATGCGATGGGCTGGCAGTGGGTCGCCGGATGTGGACCGGACGCGGCCCCCTATTTCCGAATCTTCAACCCGGCGACCCAGGCAAAACGGTACGATTCCGACTTCGCCTATCGCAAACGGTGGATCGCGGAAGGTGAGGCGCGGCCATCCGAGACCGCGCTCAGCTATTTCGACGCGGTGCCATCCGCATGGGGCCTATCGCCGAATGACGATTACCCGGACCCCGTCGTGGGGTTGGACGAGGGCCGGCAAAGGGCGTTGAATGCCTACGCCGAACTGACTGAAAAATGATTAAGGGCCGCTTTTGAGAGCACAGCGCTTCGTCCGGGTTGCCCTTGGATGAAATTAACCAAAAGCTTGCCAGCCCGACAGATAGGGTTAAACTTTTGCGGAATCGACGGAGACTCACCAATGATCATGACCGATACCAAGGGCGAAAAGAACTTACCGCGCTATTTTGCCCAAGTCTTCGATGTGGCGGCGCGGATGCCGGTTGGCCGGCTCGATTTCAAATTGTCGGATGGGCGGATCTTTCGCGCGAATGGCAAGCGGCCTGGCCCGGTGGCCGAAATTCACATTCATAACCCTGACACCTTTGCGCGATTGGTCCGCGAGGGTGACCTGGGGTTTTGCGACGCATATATAGAAAAATGGTGGTCCAGCCCGGACTTGCAGGCCTTTCTTGATCTTTTGCACGCAGGAAACGAAGAGCTTTATGACGGGTTTCCCGGCATGGGGCTCGTGCGGGCTTATGAAAAGTTGCGGTTTTGGATGCAATCGAACAGCCGTCGACAGGCGCGCAAGAACATCTCGTATCATTATGATCTGGGGAATGATTTTTACGGCCTCTGGCTGGATGATACGATGACCTATTCCTCGGCGCTGTTTCGTAGTGGGCAGGAGAGCCTCGAAGCCGCCCAAATCGCCAAATACGAAAGCATGATTGACCAGATGGGCGTCAAACCGGGTGATCATGTGCTGGAAATCGGCTGCGGTTGGGGCGGGTTTGCCGAATATGCCGCGCGCGAACGCGGCCTGCGGGTCACGGGTTTGACCATCTCGAAAGAGCAATTGAAGTTCGCGCAGAATCGCATTGAAAAAGCAGGCCTTTCTGACAAAGTTGATCTGAAGCTTCAAGATTACCGCGATGAGACCGGCAGCTATGACGGGGTTGCCAGTATCGAAATGTTCGAAGCCGTGGGCGAGAAATACTGGCCGGTCTATTTCAACACAGTCCGGGACCGTCTGCGTCCCGGCGGCTCCGCCACCCTGCAGATCATCACCGTGCAGGACAAACGGTGGGAGGTCTACCGCAAGGGCGTTGATTTCATTCAAAGATACATCTTTCCGGGGGGCATGTTGCCTTCGCCCTCCGTGCTGCGCGCCGAGGTCGAGAAGGCCGGTTTACAGGTGCGCAAATCCTTTGAATTCGGGCCCAGTTACAGTCAAACCCTGCGCCGCTGGCACCAGACGTTTGACGAAAAGTGGGACAGTATCGCCAATTTGGGCTTTGACGATCGGTTTCGACGGATGTGGAATTTCTATCTCACCTCTTGCGCGGCTGCGTTCGAGGGCGGTATCTGTGATGTCACGCAGATAACCATAACACGACCTGCCTGACCCGCGATCGAGCCGCGACAACAGGCCCCGGACCGGAGAGACTTCATGCCAACGGCCGGCCGCACGCATCGTTGCCGCGATATGCATCGCATTCGTGGCCTGGGTGGTCTCTGGGTTGGTCAAGCTTGAGATGCCCGCGCAATCGTCCTTTGGTTTTTTTGTCCCGCTTTCGGTAATTGTCGCGTTGGCCTGTGGATGGATCATCCTCGGGCGACGGGCGGATCGCGGGCGTTTGGGGTTTGGCGGGGCCATCGGTGTCGGGTTGAGCGCGATGGCCGTCGCCGTGTTCTGGGTGCTCTTCGTGATCGCGGCGCAGGAAAGCTTCGCCGTTGCGATTCAGAAAACATACCACGACCCGATGAAGGTGATTTACGGCATCTATCCGATTGCCGGCAAGTACGGCGCGACCTTGCTTGAGACGACCATTCTGGTCTGGCTGGTCTTTGGTGGGGCAATCTCGGGGATCCTGGCCCACCTCGCAGGGCAGAGGTGGCCGGGACGGTGAAGGTCTTTCTTTTCGGTACGTTACGCTACCCCGATCTGCTGAATTTGGTGGCCGGGGAAGAGCTGCTCCAGACCCCGGCGCAACTGCCCGGTTGGCGGGTCAGCGGTGTCAAAGGGCATCTTTTCCCGATCCTCGTTCCCGACCCTGATGGAGCGGCGGAGGGCGTCACCATTACGCCAAGCAAAGGCGCTCTGGCGCGGCTGGTGCATTACGAGGACGCCTTTGGCTACGTCCCGGCAGAGGTCACAACGCTGATCGACGGCGTCGCGGAAACGGCGCTGATCTTCGGCGCTGATCATCAGCCATTCACCCCCGAGGGGGACTGGTCGCTGGATCACTGGATCGCCGAGGCGGGTCTGCGCACCCTGATCTTTGCCAGCGAGGTGATGTCCTACATCGGGCGCTTCTCGGGCGAGGCTCTGCAATTCCGCCGCCCCTTGATCGAGGGGCGCGCCGAAAGCCGGGTGCGCGCCGCGTCCATGCCGCCGCCGCTCCTTGGCTGGGATCAGCGCGGCGACAAGGTCAATGTCACGGCGCAAGTCTCTGACCACGCCGGGTATTTCCTGGCCGAAACGATCAACCTCACTCATCCGAGGTTCGATGGGACACAGTCGGATGAGATCACGCGCGAGGTCTTTGTCGCCGCCGACGCCGCGATTGTCCTGCCTTACGATCCGCAACGCGACCGGATCCTGCTGGTTGAACAATTCCGTATGGGGCCATGGCGGCGCGGCGCGACCTATCCCTGGATGCTGGAGCCCGTCGCAGGCCGGATCGATCCCGGCGAGTCGCCCGAGGACTGCATGCGCCGCGAGGCAAAGGAAGAAGCGGGGATCACCCTGCGGGAGCTGATCGAGATCGGTGCGGGCTATCCCACGCCGGGCAATTCGAGCGAACATTTCCACATTGCCTGCGGTCTTTGCGACCTGCCTGACGGAGCGGAAGGTCTGCACGGTGCTGCGGAGGAACATGAAGACATCAGGACTCATATCCTCAGCTATGACGCGGCAATGGACCTTTTGTCCCGAGGAGAGGCCAACAACATTCCGCTTGTTCTGGCACTCGTCTGGCTTTCACGCGAACGGTCCCGATTGCGTGCCTCGGGTTGAGTTGGCGCGACAGCCCGTCTAAGTCTTTTGACCAGCGATTTTGAAAGGATGCTCCCATGCAATTTGCCGAGGATCTGGCGCAGGCGGTCGGAAACACGCCCCTGATCAAGCTGCGCCGCGTGAGCGAGGAAACGGGCTGCACCATTCTGGGCAAGGCCGAGTTCCTGAATCCGGGCCAGTCGGTCAAGGACCGCGCCGCCCTGTGGATCATTCAGGATGCGATCGCCAAGGGTCAACTGGAACCGGGCGGCACCATCGTCGAGGGCACAGCCGGGAACACCGGAATCGGCCTCGCGCTGGTCGGGGCCTCCATGGGTTTCAAGACGGTGATCGTTATTCCCGAGACGCAAAGCCAGGAAAAGAAGGACATGATCCGCCTGGCCGGCGCGACCTTGGTTCAGGTGCCGGCGGTGCCTTACAAGAACCCCAACAACTACGTGCGCTATTCGGAACGGCTGGCCGCCGAGTTGGCCAAGACGGAAAAGCATGGCGCGATCTGGGCGAACCAGTTCGATAACACGGCCAATCGACAGGCGCATATCGACTCGACCGGGCCGGAGGTCTGGGATCAGACCGATGGCAAGGTCAGCGGCTTTGTCGCCTCGGTCGGCTCGGGCGGGACGCTGGCCGGGGTCGGTATGGCGCTGCAACCCAAAGGTGTGAAAATGGGGCTCGCGGATCCCATGGGCTCGGGCGTCTATTCGCTGTATAAGGACGGTGAGGCCAAGCCCGAGGGTGGTTCGATCACCGAAGGGATCGGGCAGGGGCGTATCACCGCCAACCTCGATGGGTTCCGGCCCGACATGCTCTATCAGATCCCGGACGAGGAGGCGCTGCCCTACGTTTTCGATCTGTTGGCGGATGAGGGGCTATGCGTCGGCGGCTCGTCGGGGATCAACATCGCGGGCGCGGTTCGCATGGCGCGCGAGATGGGCCCGGGACACACGATTGTGACGGTGCTTTGCGATTACGGCACGCGCTATCAGTCCAAGCTGTTCAACCCGGAATTCCTGCGTGAAAAAGACCTGCCCGTACCGGGATGGTTGAGCGAGGCTCCGCGCTCTATCCCCGGCGTGTTCGACGAGTGATCGCAATGCTGCGGCTCTTTTCGCTCTGTCTTGTATTTATCGCAGGGCTGGCGGGGGCCGCACTGGCCCCGAGCACACCC